>CALMLK010000026.1 GCA_937868035.1 uncultured Alphaproteobacteria bacterium | reverse complement strand
AGTATGCCGATGCGCGCATTTGTTCCGTCCTGCGCAATGCCGAATCCGAAGGCTTCGGCGCGGCCGAAAAGGGCGATGTGCAATTCGATCTGTTGACGGACGAAGCCGAGCTTGCGGTGATCCGCCGGATGGCTGCCTTTCCGCGCCTGCTTGAAGCGGCGGCACTGGCCCACGAGCCTCACAGAATATCTTTCTATCTCTATGATTTGGCGAGCGATTTTCATGCCCTTTGGAACAAGGGCAAAGAAGCGCCGCATTTGCGCTTCATTATCCCCGCCCAACGGCAACTGACGATGACTCGGATAGCGTTTCTCCGCGCAATCCGCTATTCTCTTGCCAACGGGCTTAACATTCTCGGCGTAACACCGGTCGAGGAGATGTAGGAACGGGCAAAGGGTATGGATCAGAATTCCAGCAACGGAACGGACAAGCGCAGCTGGCGGGAACGCCTGGGCATCGGCGCGGGCAAGGATATGCCCCGCATTGCCGATGAATTCACGCCTGCCGCTCCGGCTCCGGCGCGTCCTGCAGCGGTGAAGCCCGCACCCATGGCGCCGCGCCCCCAGGTGAAGGCCGCACCGCCCCGCGGTACGCCTGCCGCTGCACCTGTCGGTGCCACGGGCGAGAAGCTGGCGGAGAAACTCAAGGCCCAGCGCGAGGCGCAGGAACGCCTTGCCGAACAGCGCGTGCAGGCCGCCAGCCAGCGCGCCGCCGTGAAGCCCGATGCCAGCAATGGCGCGAAGCCCAAGTTCACTTTCGCCGTGGATGACAGCGACCAGGCGAAGCCTGCCGCTCCGGCGCCGCGCCCTGCGGTGCAAGTGGCGGTTCCGCCTGCGCCTCCCGTGGCTGCTCCTCCCAAGGCTGCCGCGCCATCGCGCACGATGGTGCCGCCGCCATCCATGTCTCCGGCGCCGATGACGCCGCCCCGTGCCCCGCTGGGCGCAGAGCGTCCGATGATGCCGCCCCGGCCGGCAGGTGCGATGCCGCCGCCCGGGGCGCCAGCCCGTCCGCCAGCACGTTACACGCCTCCGCCTGCGGGCGGCTTCGGCAATCCGCCGTCCTATGGCGGGCAGATGCCGCCGCCGTACCGCCCCATTGATCCGGGGGCGCGGGGGTATTCCGCCGGTGGCTACCAGCCGCCGCCTGCCTATCAGCCGCCGCCCATGGGCAACTACGGCAACCAGCCGCGCCTCAACATGCCGGCGACGCCGCCCGCCGGTCCTGGCTTCAGCACTGAGAATTTCGATCCCCGCGGGCGCAGTATGCGTCCGCCGCCGCGTCCCGTCGTTGGCGGTTTCCGCGCCGAGGAATATCCCGAACACGATGTCTTCAGCGACACGCGTGCCACGCGCCGCGCCACGGCCGGTGACTACAGCCAGGCCTATCGCGACGAGCAGGCCTACGAGGACGACCTGCCGCCATCGCGCGGTCCGCTTCTGCCGCTCGTGCTGCTGTTCCTGCTCGCGCTCGCGGCGGGCCTCGGCCTGTGGTGGGTTTACCAGAGCAGCCAGGACAAGACGCTGGCCGGTGGACAGGGCAACGCGCCCGTCGTCCAGGCTCCGGCCCAGCCTGCCAAGGTGACGCCGGATCCGGCTCCGCAGGCCAACGCGCCACCGAAGAAACTGATCTACGACCGCATCGTGGGCGACCGCGAAGTGCTGGGCGGCGATGTCATCCAGTCGGAAGAAGTCCCGGCCCAACCGGGTGACAGCACCAACATCCAGCAGGGGGCCGACCCTGCGGCCGGAGCCGACGGCGGAACGCCGGGTGCCGACACCACGCCTGCCTCCGGTCAGGAGGAACTGGTGCCGCTGCCGCTGCCGCCACCGCCAGGTGACACGGGCGCGGGCGACCAGCAGGGCGCTCTTCCCGGGGACAAGACCTCGAACCAGGCCATGATCAACCCTGCCGCCGGCGCAAGCCAGGCGGCAGACCCGTCTTTGGCGGCCACCGGAAAATCCGATCCGGGGGGAATAAATTCCGCTGTTAAGAGCGATTCTGTGGCCACAGACGCAACCGCGGGGCAATCCGTGCTTCCCGTTCCGCCTAAGCCGGCGCCTGTTGCAGGCGGAACCGAGACGGCAGCGGACACAGGCAGCGAAACCATCTCCGAACCGGACCCCGCTCCAGCCGTTGCGCCGGTGAAAAAGAAGGTTGTCGAGAAGAAGCCCGTCAAGACCGCCGAGAAGAGCCTCGGCTCGAAGCCTGTCGTGCTCGTTCCGCCTTCCAAGAAAATCAATTCGCTTGGGGAAGAAGATGTGGCCAGCGCCGAGACGTCTGGTGGCACTGCCTCTGTGAGCAGCAATGGCGGCGGTTTGTATGATGGCGATGCCGTGGTGGCTCCGCCTGCAGCGGGAACTGCGGCGGCTGCGCCTGTGAAGAAGAAGCGCACCATTGCCGACCTGTTCAAGGGTGAGGACACCGCCGATGAACCGGTGGCTGCTCCGGCACCCGTTCAGCAGCAAGCGGCGGCGCCTGTGAAGATCACGCAGCCCGCACCACAGCCCGCGCCGCAACCGGCTCCCCAGCCCGCACCGCAACAGCAGGCCTCCACCGGGGGCAGCGGTTATGTGGCCCAGCTTGCCTCGTTTGCGAACCAGTCTGATGCGAGCAAGGAGTTCGGCAGGCTGAAGGCGAAGCATGGTGCTGCCTTTGCCGGATTGTCACCCATCGTCACCCAGGCGGTTGTCGGCGGCAGCACACGGTACCGTTTGGCGGTTGGCGTCATGCAGAGTCGTGAACAGGCAAGCGCCGTCTGTGCAAAACTCTTTGCCGGGGGCGAGCGGGATTGCCTTGTGCGGCGGCAATAGCCAAAACGCTGGGTAGAAGAATCTCTCTTTTTTCGAGGAAGTCCCATGGCGCGTACACCCGTTGGCGCATTCATTAGCGGCTGCTCGGGGTACGCCCTGAGTGATGCCGAAACCGCCTTCTTCAAGAAGGCCAATCCCTGGGGCCTGATCCTCTTCAAGCGCAACTGTGAATCGCCGTCGCAGGTAAAGGCACTGACGGCTGCCTTCCGTGCCGCCGTGGGCCGCAAGGACGCACCGGTTTTCATCGATCAGGAAGGTGGCCGTGTGCAGCGCATGGGGCCGCCCGTTGCGGAGTGGCGCAAGTTTCCGGCGGCTGAAGATTACGGCAGGCTCTACCAAGCTTGCCCGCTGCATGCCTTGCGCGCAACCCGCCTGGTGGCGCGGCTGCTGGCCGCCGACCTTGAAGCTGCCGGCATCACCGTGAACTGTGCGCCAGTGTTGGACCTGCCGCGCGAAGACACGACGCCCGCGATTGCAAGCCGCACCTTCCATGCCCGGCCCGAGGCGGCACTGGCCTTGGCGCGCGCCTACATGGATGGCCTGATGGACGGCGGTGTTCTGCCCGTGATCAAGCACATTCCCGGTCATGGCCGCGCCGTGGTGGACAGCCACTACGACCTGCCCGTCATCAAGGCGAGCCGCAGCGAATTGGAGGCTCATGACTTCCAGCCGTTTGCCGGACTCTCCGCCTGTCCCATGGCGATGACGGCGCATGTGGTGCTGGAGGCGATCGACGCCGATCACCCCGCGACGCAGTCGAAGCGCGTGGTGCGCGACGTGATCCGCAAGCAACTCGGCTACGGCGGGTTGCTGATGACCGACGACCTCTCCATGAAGGCGCTGTCCGGGACGATGGCGGAGAAGGTGCGGGCCTCGCTCGATGCGGGGGTGGATATGGTGCTCCATTGCAATGGTGTTCTCCCAGAAATGGAAGAGGTTGCCGCTGCTGCGGGGCCTCTCAGGGGCAAGGCCCTGGCGCGCGCCAAGGCAGCCTTGCGGGCGCGGCGCAAGCCCTTGCCCTACGACGAAAAAGTGGCGCTGCGCGACCTGGAGGCCGTCCTCAAGGCGGGCGTCAAGGCCACGGCCTGAACACCTCTCCAAATTGCAGTTGAAAGGCCCGCCTTTGAGATGGGCAAGGCCCCGCCCGGGCGCTAAAAGCCCGTCATGAGCATGAGCAACGATACGCCTGATCCCGGGTCAAGCCCGGGGCCGGAAAGTCCGGCACCGGATGCTGCGATGGCTGGTCCGGCGCAGAGCTGGCCTGATGGCGAGGGGGCCTTGCGGCGCGAGGCGCTGCCTTCTGAAGACGAGCGCCTGATTGTCGACGTCGCCGGGTTCGAAGGTCCGCTGGATCTGCTGCTCGACCTTGCACGCACGCACAAGATCGACCTGTCGCAGATTTCCATCCTGGCGCTCGCCGACCAATACATCGCCTACATGGAGCGCGCCCGCGCCATGCGGCTGGAACTTGCCGCAGACTATCTGGTGATGGCGGCGTGGCTGACCTATCTGAAATCGCGGCTCCTCATCCCAGCACCACCTGCGACGGAAGGCGAGGCGACACCGCAAGACATGGCGGCGCGCCTGGCGTTCCGTCTGCAACGCCTGCAAGCCATGCGGGAGCGGGCGCAGAGCCTGATGGACCGGAGCCAGCTCGGCATCGATGTCTTCTTCCGCGGCGCGCCAGAGCCTCTGGTGATCGACCGGCAGCGGGAATATGCCGATACGCTGCTCGACCTGCTGAAAGCCTATGCGGACCGCCGCTCCAAGAAGATGGTGCGGCAGACATATACGGTGAAGCGCCAACCGGTGTGGAGCATCAAGGAAGCGCGCGAGACGCTGGAGCGGCTCGTCGGCACCATGGATGAATGGGGCACCTTCGACACCTGGCTTGAGCGCTATCTCGCCACCCCGGAATTGCGGCGCTCGGTGCGCGCTTCGAGTTTCACGGCCAGCCTGGAACTGGCACGCGAGGGCGTGCTGGAACTTCGCCAGGATGATGCCTTCAAACCCATCTATCTGCGGCGCCGCGGCGCAGCAGCCTAAACGACAGGACAGAACACCGTGCCATCGACACTGACAGCCATCGAGATGAACGCGCAGCCGGACGACGGCACGGACGCGGACGCGGAGCAGGGGGCCGTGGTGACCATGCATCCACACGCCGAACGGAGCCAACACCTGCGCATCCTCGAAGCCATCCTGTTCGCCGCGACCGAGCCGGTGAGCCTTGAGAAATTCAGGGAACACCTTCCCGAGAGCGCTGACATTGCGGGCCTGCTGGACGACCTGCGCGAGAACTACGCGAACCGAGGCGTGAATCTTGTGCAGCTGGCGGGCAAGTACATGTTCCGCACTGCCGACGACATGTCCTTCGTTCTGCGCAAGGACGTGCAGGAACAGAAACGCCTGACCAAGGCCGGCCTCGAGACGCTCGCCATCATCGCGTACCACCAGCCGGTGACGCGCGCCGACATCGAAGACATTCGCGGCGTGGCGATTTCCAAGGGCACGCTCGACACGCTGCTTGATATTGGCTGGATCAAGATGCGGGGCCGTCGCAAGTCGCCGGGCCGTCCCGTCACTTACGGCACCACCGAAACCTTCATGCAGCATTTCGGCCTGAACGACATCACAGCCCTGCCGGGTCTGCAGGAGCTGAAGGCCGCGGGCCTTCTGGATGCCAACCTGCCGCCGGGCTTCGATGTGCCTGTGCCGAAGTCGGCGGAGGAACTGACGGCGGATGAAGAGCCGCTGGACGGCACCGAACAGATTCCGCTGGAGATGCACCTGCCGGATCCCGATGCGCCGCCCGCTGCGGAAGCCGTTGCACCGGAAAAGCCTGCCGAACCGTCGGACGAAAGCGCGACCTGATCGCGCTCAGCTCACGCCG
>CALMLK010000025.1 GCA_937868035.1 uncultured Alphaproteobacteria bacterium | reverse complement strand
ACGGGTCGGCCAGTCTCCGGCGGTCCGCGGTGTCCGGCATGAACTGCGCCAGCCCTTGCGCACCCTTCGGGATCAACGCATTGGGGTCGAACATGCTCTCCTTCCACAGGAGACGAACCAGAAACTGCGGTGACAGTGCATATTGCCCGGCCCGCTGTTCGGCCGCGGCACAAACGGTCTTGGCGAATTCCTCGCGGCTCGGCTTGGGCGTGGCGGCGGTTGCGGCCTGATCCACCAGCAGAGCGGCCAGAAGTGCGGCGGCGATGGCGACGCGCCGGGCCATCTCAGCTTTCGACCAGCTGCCCGCCCTCAAGATGGACGAGGCGTGTCATGCGCCGGCCAAGCTCGATGTTGTGGGTGGCGATCAGCGCCCCCAGCCCTTCATCGTGGATGAGCCGCATGAATTCGTGATGCACCAGTTCCGCCGTGCCGGGATCGAGATTGCCGGTGGGCTCGTCCGCCAGCAGCAGCAGCGGGCGGTTGGCGAGTGCTCGCGCAATGGCCACGCGCTGCTGTTCGCCGCCGGACATTTCCGCAGGCCGGTGCGTCACCCGCTTGCTCAGGCCCAATCGCCCCAGCAGATCGTTGGCCCGCAAGGTCGCCGCCTTCTCGCTCGCGCCTGCGATGAGTTGCGGCATGATGACGTTTTCCAGCGCCGAGAATTCCGGCAGCAGGTGATGGAACTGATAGACAAAGCCGATGCCGATCCGGCGCACGCGCGTGCGGGCCGCATCGTTCATCTGCGTGCAGTTCTGCCCGGCGATCAGGACCTCGCCTGTGGTGGGCCGTTCCAGCAAGCCCGCCATGTGCAGCAGCGACGACTTGCCGGAGCCCGATTGCCCGATCAGAGCCACCACTTCACCCGCCCGGATGGTGAGCGACTGGTTGCGGAAAATGGTCAGCGCTGTCTCGCCCGCACCGAAGGTGCGGGTCACGTTGCGCAGTTCAAGGGCAGGTTTCAGGCTCATTCGTAACGCAGCGCCTCGACAGGATCGAGCCTTGCTGCCTTCCAAGACGGATAAAGCGTCGCCAGGAACGACAGGCCAATCGACATGAGCACGATCCAGAAGGTCTGGTTCACGTCGATCTCGCTCGGCAGGCGGCTGAGGTAATAGAGTTCGGGATTGAAAGGATCGACGCCCGAAATCCACTGGAAGCCGCGGCGGATCGGCTCGGCATAATATGAAATCACCATGCCCAGCACCACGCCCGCCAGCGTGCCGATCACGCCAATGGCAGCACCCGTGATGAAGAAGATGCGCTGGATCGCACCGGCGGTCGCACCCATGGTGCGCAGGATGGCGATGTCGCGCCCCTTGTCCTTCACCAGCATGATGAGGCCCGAAATGATGTTCAGCGCCGCCACGAGGATGATCATGGTCAGCACCATGAACAGCATGTTGCGTTCCACCGTGAGGGCCGTGAAGAAAGCCTGGTTCCGGTCGCGCCACGTCTGCACCATCAGGCCAGGCCCCGCCGCCTTCGCCAGGTCGCCCACCATCGCCGCGATGTTGTCGGGCCGGTCCACGTTGATTTCGATGCCGGTCACGCCCGCGTCGGTGGAGAAGAAATCCTGTGCCTCGTTCAGCGGCAGATAGGCCACGCCCTCGTCATAGTCGGACATGCCCATGTTGAAGATCGCCACCACCGTGTAGTCGCGGATGCGCGGCGTCGAGCCGATCACCGTTTCCGGTCCGTTGGGCGCGATCAGCGTGATCGTGCCGCCCAGGCCCACCTGATGCTTCCACGCCATGCGCTGTCCGATGGCGATACCTTCCGATTTGTCGAAGCCCTTCCAGCTCGGCACCGCATCCAGCACACCCACCTGCCCCAGCGCCGTCGAGAGCTTGTCGTTGTTGATGCTCGCAAGATGGGCAATGTCATCCTCGCTGATGCCGCGGATCAGCGCCCCCGACGCCGTCTTGATCGACGACACCATCACCTGCCCCTCGACCAGCGGTACCACCGATTTCACGAAGGGCAGCGCCACGATGTTGTCGCGCACCACAACGAAATCCTCGATGGGTGTCAGGTCCGGCTTGTAGATCGAGGCATGCCCCGAGAAACCCAGCACGCGGCTCAGCAATTCATTGTGGAAGCCGTTGAAGATCGACATGACGACAATCAGCGTCGCCACGCCCAGCATGATGCCGAGGAAGGAGAACAGCGAAATCACGCTGATAAATCCCTCCTTCCGCCGCGCCCGCAAATAGCGCAACGCCAGCTTCCACTCGAAGGCGGCAAAAGGCCGGGTATCGGGCAGTGGCTGGGTCACCCCGCCAACCTCTCCACCACCTTGTCGAGCGCCACGCTCTCGCGCGCGCCCGTCTTGCGGTTCTTGATTTCTGCCACGCCGTCCTTCAGTCCGCGCGGACCCACGATCACCTGCCACGGCAGGCCGATGAGGTCCATGGTGGCGAACTTGGCGCCGCCCGGCTGGGCGCGGTCGTCATAGAGCACGTCCTTCCCCTTGGCGGTGAGGCCCGCATAGAGCTTGTCGCAGGCCGCATCCGCCTCGGCGTCGCCCGACTTGACGTTGATGAGGCCGATGTCGAACGGCGCCACGCTCTCCGGCCAGATGATGCCGTCCTTGTCGTGGCTCGCCTCGATGATGCCGCCCACCAGGCGCGACACGCCGATGCCATAGGAGCCCGACTGCAACACCACCATCTTGCCGTCCGGGCCTTGCACCTGGCAGCCCAGCGGTTCGGAATACTTGGTGCCGAAGAAGAAGATGTGACCCACCTCGATGCCGCGCCCCGTCACGCGGCGGTCGGTTGGCACGCGCTTTTCGTAATCGGCTGCATCGTGCATCTCGGAGGTCGCGGCATACTTCGAGGTGAACTCGTCCACCACCTTGGAGACCGATTCCACATTGTCGTAGTCGATTTCGAAGGAACCCCAGTCCATGTCGTGGAAGCCCTTGTCGAAGAACACCTCGCTCTCGCCCGTCTCGGCGAGGATCAGGAACTCGTGGCTGTCATCGCCGCCGATAGGGCCCGTCTCGGCGCGCATCGGCACCGCCTTCAGCCCCAGGCGCGCGAAGGTCTTGAGGTAGCTAACGAACATCTTGTTGTAGCTGTGCTGGCCCGCTTCGCGCGTCAGGTCGAAGGAATAGGCATCCTTCATCAGGAATTCGCGGCCGCGCATCACACCGAAGCGCGGGCGCACCTCATCGCGGAACTTCCACTGGATGTGATAGAGATTGCGTGGCACGTCCTTGTAGCTCTGCACGCCCTGACGGAAGATGTCGGTGATCATCTCCTCGTTGGTGGGGCCGAACAGCATCTCGCGGTCGCCTCGGTCCTTGATGCGCAGCATTTCCTTGCCATAGGCATCATAGCGGCCGGACTTGCGCCACAGGTCGGCGGACTGGATCGTCGGCATCAGCACCTCGATGGCGCCGGCCCGGTTCTGCTCCTCGCGGACGATTTGCTCGATCTTCTTCAGCACCCTGAATCCCATCGGCAGCCATGAATAGCTGCCTGCCGCCTCCTGCCGGATCATCCCGGCCCGGAGCATCAGCTTATGGGAGACAATTTCGGCTTCCTTCGGGTCGTCGCGAAGGATCGGCATGAAATAGCGGGACAGGCGCATGTCGGAGAATCCACTGAAAAATCTTGGTTCCGCGCCCTTTTACGCAATTGCAGCATGAACTCAAGCACAGCCCTGCCGGGCGGGGTGGACAGCCCAATTCACCTGCAAAAATATTCTCCTTGGCGGAGCCACGCAAATATGGCTAGTCTGCCATGCAATGAAAAAAGGGCCGCATGCCAATGGCATGTCCCAGGTCTGGGGAGGGCGGGTCGCCGGAAGCCAGGAATGGTTTTCGTGAAATCCGGACAAGCGTCGCAAAGGCGCAATTCATAAGAACGGGACTGACGGGGGCGAAAGCCCCCTTTTTCTTGTCAGCCCGCCAGCGCCCGGCGCTCGTACCAGTGGCGCGAGCCGTTCACGATGGCAACCACGCTCAGCATCACCGGCACTTCAATCAGCACACCCACCACGGTCGCCAGTGCAGCACCTGAATTGAAGCCGAACAGGCTGATCGCCGCCGCAACGGCCAATTCAAAGAAGTTGCTGGCCCCGATCAGTGCCGATGGCCCGGCCACGCAATGCTGTTCGCCCACCATCCGGTTCAGCACATAGGCAAGCCCGGCGTTGAAATAGACCTGGATCAGAATCGGCACCGCGAGCAGCGCAATGACCAATGGCTGCGCCAGGATCTGCTGCCCCTGAAACCCGAACAGCAACACCAGCGTCGCCAAGAGCGCCACGAGCGACAGGGGCGCCAATCGCGCCAGCAGACGCTGCAGCGCTGCCTCCCCGCCCCGCGCCAGCAACACCCTCCGCACCGCTTGCGCCACCAGCACCGGCACCACGATGTAAAGCACCACGGACAGAACCAGCGTCGTCCACGGCACCGTGATGGCCGAAAGCCCGAGCAGAAGTGCCACGATGGGCGCAAAGGCAAACACCATGATGGTGTCGTTGAGTGCCACCTGAGACAGCGTGAAATGGGGCTCGCCCTTCGTCAGGTTGCTCCACACGAACACCATGGCCGTGCACGGCGCAGCGGCAAGCAGGATCAATCCCGCGATGTAGGATTCGATCTGGTCTGCCGGCAGCAGCGGCCGGAAGAGATGGCCCACGAAGTACCAGCCGAGCAGCGCCATGGAGAACGGCTTCACACCCCAGTTGATGAACAGTGTCACGCCAATCCCGCGCCAGTGCTCCTTCACCCGGCCCAGCGCCGCGAAATCGATCTTGAGCAACATCGGCACGATCATCAGCCACACCAGCGCCGCGACGGGAAGATTGACCTTCGCCACTTCGATTGCACCAAGGGCGGTGAAAAATCCCGGCATCATCTGCCCCAGCGCCACGCCCGCCACGATGCAAAGGAAAACCCAAAGGGTGAGGTATCGTTCAAAAGTCGACATTGGAAAAATCCGTTCAGCAGGTTTCGGTCAGCGCGGCATCCGCCGCGCCGATGTCATGGAGGCGTTGCGCCAGAGAGAGCCGGTCCAGGCTTGCAAGCGGCAAGTTCAAAAAGGCGGTGATGCGGTTGCGAAGGTGCCGGAAGGCTGTGGCGAAGGCCATTTCCTTCGTGAGGTCGCTGCCTTCGACGGATGCCGGGTCGTCCACGCCCCAATGCGCCGTCATGGGGTGTCCCGGCCACACCGGGCATGCTTCACCCGCCGCATTGCCACAGACCGTGAAGACGAAATCCATGTGCGGCACCCCCGGCACGGCAAACTCATCCCAGCTTTTCGAGCGATAGCCGTCATCGGGATAGCCAAAGGCGGCCAGCGTCTTCGCGGCGAACGGATTCACAACGCCCTTCGGCTGGCTTCCCGCCGAGAAGGCGTGGAACCGCCCTGCCCCCTCCTTGCGCAAGATGCCTTCCGCTAGAATGGAACGAGCCGTGTTGCCCGTGCACAGGAAGAGAACGTTGTAGGCCCTGTCGGTCACGGGCGTTATCCTTTTTGGGCGGCAGCGGGACAGCACGCCGCCTTCGGGGCCGGCATGCAGATTTCCGCACGGCCGCTCAAGGCCTGCTGCTAGATCAGCCCTTGAACAGCGTTACTTCGATTTCGATTTTCATCCGCTTGTCGGCAAGCGCCGCCTGATAGGCCGTGGCGGCAGGGCGAATCTCGCCCAGCCACTTCTTCAGCACGGGGAATGTCTTTTCGAAGTCCGCGATGTCGGGCAGCAGGTAATGCACCCGCACCGTCTCGGACAGCGAGAACCCCGCCTGCGCCAGCGCCGCGGCAATGTTCTTGAACGTCTGCTCCGCCTGCTCGGCCACATCGTCGGAAATCGTCATGGTCCCGTAGTCGAAGCCCGTCGTCCCCGACACGAAACACCAATCCCCCTGCACCACCGCCCGCGAATACCCGATCTCGCCTTCGAACTTGGAACCGGATGAAATCAATCTGCGTGTCATGTGTCTTTCCTCAGTTTCATTCATTCCTCGCACCCGGTGCCGCTGCCGGCCACGAATGCCGTCACGTCTTGCGCTTGCGTGTGCCCGCGCCAGTCCCGCCTGTCACCATCCGCACCTCCTGCACCGTGGACGGCATGGAAATCCCGGCCTTCTTCAGCGCATCCCAGATCATGAAACGGATTTCAGACGTGAACTTGTTCTTGCCGTCATCTATCCCGTCCACCCAGAACTCCACGGCAAAATTGACGCCCGCCGCACCGAAATCGCGCAACTCCACGTCCGGCGCCTCCGGCTCCTTCAGCACCTGCGGATGGGCCGAGACGGCCTTGATGATGACCGGCGGCACCTCGTGCAGGTCGGTGTCGTAGGCCACCGCGAAGGCCACCTCGTAACGCTGCCGCGTATCGGCATGCGTCCAGTTGATGAACTGCGTGGTGATGAACTTGTCGTTGGGGACGTTGATGTCCTTGCCGTCGAAGGTCGAGAGGATCGACGCCCGCATGTTGATCTGCGTCAGCGTACCCTGCTTTCCGTTCTCCAGTTCGATGTAGTCACCGATCTTCAGCGACCGCTCCAGCAGCAGGATGATGCCGGAGATGAAGGCGGCGGCAATTTGCTGCAAGCCGAAGCCCAGCCCCACGCCAAGCGCACCACCGAACACCGCAAGCGCCGTAAGATCAAGGCCGAGAATGTTGAGCAACAGCAGCCCGACGATCGCGAAGACCATCAGTTCCAGCGCCTTTGCCGCCAGTTCGCGCGTCTGCACGTCGACCGATTGCTGGTCGCGGATCACCTTCTGCCCGGCGGTGGACGATGCCCGTCCCAGCCAGAACAGGATGCCGCCGAACAGCGCCGCCTTCGAGAGCGCCAGCAGCGAAATGCGGATATTGCCAGCCGCGAAGGCCACCGAATCCAGCGCCGCGGTGAACTGGCCGAAGTACCCCAGCGCATAGATCGCCGCGACCGGAAGCCCGATCCACCGCGCCGCGGCATTGATCACCGGATGCGTGAGGAAGCGCATGATCACCGCATGCAGCAGGCGGATGAGCGCCAGGCTCTGCGCGATGCGGATCAGCCATGATGATCCGAGCGCCGCATCAGCAACCGATGCCGCCACCATCATCAGCGCCACGAACAGCGCCGGCTCGATCAGGCTGCGGCACGAGAAGGCGAGCCGCTGGTAGCGCAGGAACCGCCCCTCCGTCGGCTCCTCGCGCAACAGCGCCACCCGGTGCATCACGGCGCGCGCCACGATCTTGGCCGCAATCCACGCCGCCACGATGGCGATCACCTGCGCATAGAACTGCGGCGACGCGAGCCACCCCTGCAGGATGGCCAGCCACGCCAAGGCCTTGGTTTGAATGATGTCGATGGTCATGGCGGCTGTCATGTCATTTGCTCGCCAAGGGGGCAAGAACACTCTGCACACACGCGCTTACACCTGTGCCGTCTCCCTTCAGGCGAGCCACTGACGGAAATCCGCAAGAGATGGCCTGCATGAGGGCGCTAGACAACATCTCCCCACGCCACCTTCTTCGCCCGCTTGTACGCCGCCTTGTCCCGCGCCGGCACAACGGCATGCGATAGCCCTTCCGCCGAACACAGCTTCATCCCCACGCCAATCTTGCTCACTTCCGGCGGTGCCAGCACCCGAGCAGCCGCGCGTGCGCTGTCGGCCTCCCGCGCCACCACGAGATAGCTGTACGGCTCATCCTCGAACGGCACAGTGGCGCCCTTGGCATGCATATGGGCGCGGCTCCGCTGCACGCGCTCCTTGAAGTGGCACCAGTCGCTCCCCGTCATCGGGCAGGCCGCGTGATGTGTGCAGGGGGCCGCGATCATGCCGCCCTGCCCCAGCAGCACTTCCCGCGCCACACGCATGCGCGTGAAGCCCTCCGGCGTGCCCGGCTCGATCAGCACCAGCATCTGCCCCGCCGCCGCCCACAACCGCGCCACCACATCGCGCACAGCCGCAACAGGCATTTCCACAAGCACATAGGAGGCAAGCACCACATCCCGCGAAGGCCCCGTCCACTGCGTCACGCTTTCACGCCGCACCGTTGCCCCTTCCAGCGCAGGCAGTCCACTCGCCGCATTCATCGCCTGCAACACGTCGGCAAAGGCGGCCGATGACTCGACCTGCTCCACGGCCGAGAGCGATGGCCATTGTGCCAGCGCCGCCCACCCCGCCGTTCCCGGCCCCGCTCCGATGTCCGCAAGCGAAACGGGCGCAAAGCCCGGCCGCAACGCCGCCACCTCCGCCATCACCCGCGCATTGACGGCATAGGTCGCCGGAAGCCGCGCCGTGAGATAGGCCGCAAGATCGATACCCCCGGAGCCTTTCCCCTTGTGATACGTGGCACTCAGTGCGGCACTCCGGGCCCCAAGGCCCTGCCGCCGCCCCTCAAGCCAGCTGTCCACCGCTGCATCCAATTCCCCCGGAAATCGCATTCCGCTTCGCTCCACGCCTAAAATCTTGTCAGTTGCCGCTCGCCCCGCCCCCCGCCTATGGTCCGGCGTCGTTTGCCCGGCAACAGAAAGATTCGCCTGATGTTCACGTCCTTCTTCCCCAACCCGAGGCCCTTCTTCTGGTCGGCCGCACTCTATGGCCTCGCCGCCGTCCTCTTTTGGTTCTTCGTTTGGAAAGGCGTCGGCGCCAGCATCGGCTACGGGCTGCAACCGGGCGAACAGGCAGTGATCGGCGTCAGCGTCTTCTGGTCCAAGCCGTTCATCTGGTTCTATCTCTACTATGCGATTGTCGTCGCAATCTTCGCCGCCATATGGCGCGCCCTCTCGCCCCAGCCCTGGTTTGCCTGGTCCGTGCTGGGCAGCGCCCTCATCATTTTCGTGACCTACTTCCAGGTGGAAGTGAGTGTCGCCATCAACGATTGGTATGGCCCCTTCTACGATCTCCTCCAGGCGGCCCTTGCCAAGACCCGGCCCGTGACGGTTGGCGAATTCGGCCAGCAGCTGCTCGTCTTCATGCAGATTGCGCTGGTCGCCGTCATCATGTCGGTGCTCACACGCTTCTTTGTCAGTCACTATGTCTTCCGCTGGCGCATGGCCATGAACGGCTTCTACACCGACAACTGGCAGCGCCTGCGCAGGGTGGAAGGCGCCTCGCAGCGCGTGCAGGAAGATACCATGCGCTTCGCCACCTCCATGGAGAGCCTCGGCGTCAGCCTGCTCGATGCCGTCATGACGCTCATCGCCTTCCTCCCCGTGTTGCACAAGCTGGAGGGCGTCGTTTCGGAAGTGCCGATCCTCGGCGCCATTCCCTATCCGCTCGTCACCGCCTCCATCCTGTGGTCGCTCTTCGGCACGGGCTTCCTCGCCCTCATCGGGGTGAAGCTGCCGGGCCTCAACTTTGCCAACCAGCGCGTGGAAGCCGCCTATCGCAAGGAACTCGTCTACGGTGAGGATGATGCGAACCGGGCCCAGCCGCCCACGCTGGCGGGACTGTTCGAGAATGTGCGGAAGAATTATTTCCGCCTCTATTTCCACTACATGTATTTCAACGTCGGCCGCATCGTGTACCTGCAGACCGACAACATCTTCCCCTATCTGGTGATGCTGCCCACCATCGTCGCGGGCAAGATCACGCTGGGGCCGCTCAACCAGATCCAGAACGCCTTCGACCAGGTGCGCACGTCCTTCCAGTTCCTCGTGAACTCGTGGACATCGATCATCGACCTGATCTCGATCTACAAGCGCCTGCGCACCTTCGAAGCCGCCGTCACCGGCAACGCCGACCTTCAGGCAGATGAGGACTATGGCGTGAGATACACCTGAGCCCGCTTGCCTTCCGGCAGCACACTCAGTAAGCACCGCGGAGGGCGGGCGATTAGCTCAGTTGGTAGAGCGCTTCGTTTACACCGAAGATGTCGGGAGTTCGAGTCTCTCATCGCCCACCACGCCGCCGTCGGGTTGCTGGTCTGGCTCCCTCATGACATCGCGGTGACGACTGGAGCACGCGTGGACATTATCCAAACCACCGCGCCCGTCACCTCACCGTCCTCTCCCATCAGCCGCAAGCACCCCAAACAAAATGCCCCACACGTTTCTGAGGGCGTGCGGGGCTGATGTATGTGTGCAGTTGTTGCTTCGATTGGTCCCCTGCGCATGTCTGGCCCCGGCAGAAGTGGCCGCCGGACTCCATGACCGTCGCGCTAGCTGTTCACGGCCTCCTTCAAAAGTTTCCCAGGTTTGAACCGGGCCCTTTTGGAGGCCGGCATCTTGATGACCTTTCCCGTCTTCGGGTTGCGCGCCTCGCCGCCCTTGCGGCGGGTCACGGTGAACACGCCGAACCCCATGAGGCGCACGTCGTCGCCGCCCTTCAGCGCTTCAATGATGTTCTCGATGGTCGACTCCACAACCTCCTCAGCCTCGCCGCGCGTCAGCTTCGTGTCATGGGCAACCTTGGCAATGAGTTCGCTCTTGTTCATGAGCGCAGTACTCCGGTATGGAAAGGGAACGCGAACACACCTGCCGTGACCCACCTTGAATCGGAACGCGGGAGATTCGCAAGTTTTCCGTGGCCTTCCCGCAAACCCTCAACAGCCAACTGCAACCAACTGTAAGTCCATGACATTCCTGCCGGATTTCACCACTTTCATCACCTATACCCTGGCCTCCATGCTGCTCTTCATCACCCCGGGACCGGACATGAGTCTCTGGCTCTCCCGCACGGTGGTCTCGGGCCGCCGGGCTGGCATTGCGGCCATGGCGGGCACACAGATGGGCTGCGTCGTCCACACGCTCCTCGCCGCCTTCGGCGTGTCGGCCCTGATCGCGGCCTCGGTCACCGCCTTCACCATCCTCAAGATCGTGGGCGCGCTTTACCTGCTTTGGCTGGCGGTGGATGCCATCCGCAATGGCTCGTCTCTCAATGTGAAGACGGATGCGCTGCCCCCCGCGAGTGCCCTCTCCAGCTTCATCCTCGGCACCACCGTGAACCTCACAAACCCGAAGGTCGTGCTGTTCTTCATCACATTCCTGCCGCAGTTCGTCTCCGCCACAGATCCCCACGTGGCGGGAAAGCTGCTCTTCCTCGGGC
>CALMLK010000024.1 GCA_937868035.1 uncultured Alphaproteobacteria bacterium | reverse complement strand
GAACATCCGTACACTGATGAATGACGGCGCGCATGTGGTTGGCCCCACGTCCGGCGAAATGGCCTGCGGCGAGTTCGGCCTGGGCCGCATGGCAGAGCCCGAGGAGATCGCTTCCGAAATCGAACGCCTGCTGGTGCCGCCGCAGGCCAAGCCACTCGCCGGCAAGCATGTGCTCATCACCGCAGGCCCGACGCGCGAGCCCATCGATCCGGTGCGCTACATCTCCAATCACTCCTCCGGCAAGCAGGGCTATGCCATTGCCGCCGCCGCCGTGCGGCTGGGGGCGCAGGTCTCGCTCATCAGCGGGCCCGTATCGCTGCCCATTCCCCCGGGGGCGGGCATGACGCCGGTCATGACAGCGCAGGAGATGCTGAAGGCGGTCGAGAAGTCGCTGCCCGCCGACATCGCCATCTTTACCGCCGCCGTCGCCGACTGGCGCGTTGACCACGTGGCGGCGGAGAAACTGAAGAAGCGCGAGGACGGCACACCGCCCGCGCTGCACTTCGCCGAAAACCCGGACATCCTGAAAACCATCGCCACGCTGAAAAAGGGGCGTCCCCGCCTCGTGGTTGGATTCGCCGCCGAAACGGAATCGGTCGTCGATCATGCCAAGGCGAAACTCGCCCGCAAGGGCTGCGACCTCATCGTCGCCAACGACGTGAGTGCGGCAAACAATGTGTTTGGCGGCGACGCCAACACCGTCCATCTCGTTTCGAAGGACGGCGTCGAGGATTGGCCGAAGCTCTCCAAGGACGCCGTGGCGGACCGCCTGATGCAGGCGCTGGCGGCACGGCTGTGAAACTCTCCATCCTGCGCCTGCCCCACGCCGCCGACCTGCCGCTGCCCTCCTATGCAACCGCAGGCTCCGCGGGGCTGGACTTGCGGGCCGCTGCAGCCCTCACGCTCAAGCCCCACCAGCGCGCGCTCGTGCCCACCGGCCTTGCCATTGCTCTGCCGCATGGGTTTGAGGCCCAGGTGCGGCCGCGCTCGGGCCTCGCCGTGAAGCATGGCGTCACCGTGCTCAATGCGCCCGGCACCATCGATGCCGACTATCGCGGCGAGATCCAGGTGCCGCTGATCAACCATGGCGACGCCGACTTTGTCATCGCGCGCGGCGACCGCATTGCCCAGATGGTGATTGCGCCCGTCACGCAGGTTGACCTTGTGGAGGTGGCGGCGCTTGATGACACGGCGCGGGGCGGCAACGGGTTCGGCTCGAGCGGGAGGTCGTGATGGCGCTTTCAGACGACGAGATCGAACGCTACGCCCGGCATATCGTGCTGCCGGAGGTGGGCGGGCCGGGCCAGAACAAGCTCAAGGCCTCCTCCGTGCTGGTGATCGGCGCGGGCGGACTTGGCGCACCGCTGCTGCTCTATCTGGCCGCCGCCGGAATTGGCCGCATCGGCATTGTCGATCATGACACCGTGTCGCTGTCCAACCTGCAACGGCAGGTGATCCACGCAACCGATCGCGTCGGCATGGCGAAAACAGAGAGTGCCGCCCGGCAGATCGCCGCCATCAATCCGCATGTGGTGGTGGAGCAGCATGGCACGCGCCTCACGCCAGACAACGCGCTCGCCCTCATGGCCGGCTATGACATCATCGCCGATGGTTGCGACAACTTCCCGACGCGCTTCATGGCGAGCGATGCGGCGTTCTTTGCAAGGAAGACGCTCGTCTCCGCCGCCGTGGGGCAGTTCGACGGGCAGATCACCACATTGAAGCCGCACCTCAGCGGCCCCGATGGCACGCCCAATCCCACCTACCGCTGCTTCGTGGGCGAACTGCCGCCGCGCGGGTCCTTCCCGGCCTGCGAGGTGGCGGGTGTGCTGGGCGCACTCCCCGGCATTCTCGGTTCACTGCAGGCGATGGAAGTGATCAAGGAACTGCTGGAGATCGGCGAAGGGCTGGCGGGCCGCATCCTCATGTACGACGCGCTGTGGGCGCGCTTCTTCGAAACGAAACTCGCCTGGAACCCCGACAATCCGTTGAACGGCCGCAACCCCTCGGTCACATCACTTGATCCCGCACACTACCGGGATTGAATTGGCACCAGCGTTTGAATGGCCTTGTGCCCTGTCCGGTCCGCCACGGCCATGACAGAGATGAGCCTTGCGAAAGGGCGCATTCATGCAGGCGCGGAGAGAAGGCTGGCTGAGCGGACTTGCGGGCGTCGTCATCTTCAGCGCCTCGCTGCCAGCCACGCGCGTGGCCGTCGCTGATCTTTCGCCGCTCTTTCTCACCTCGGCGCGCGCCGTCCTGGCGGCAGGGCTTGCTGCGGCATTGCTGCTGCTCTTGCGTCAGACGTGGCCGCGCCGCGCAGAGCTGCTGCCGCTGGCGATCGTGGCCTTGGGCGGTGTCGTGGGTTTTCCCCTGCTCACGGCCATGGCGTTGCAGCACATCACCGCGGCGCATTCGATTGTCTTCATCGGACTTCTTCCGCTCGCCACAGCCGCCTTCGGCGTGGTGCGGGGCGGTGAACGGCCGAAGCCGCTGTTCTGGTTGTTCTCATGCCTCGGCAGTGCCGCCGTTGTCGCCTTTGCACTGGGGAGGGGGGCGGAGTTTTCGCTGGCGGGTGATCTCCTCATGCTGGCGGCGATCCTCGTCTGCGGGCTGGGCTATGCGGAGGGCGCACGCCTTTCCGGCCACCTCGGGGGATGGCAGGTCATCTCCTGGGCGCTGCTTCTCTCCCTGCCCGTCATGGCGGCCGTTGCGCTCGCAACGCTGCCTGCCGATTTCACCGCCGTCCGCGCGCCCGCCTGGCTGGGCCTTGCCTACGTGTCGGTGTTCAGCATGCTGGTGGGGTTCATCTTCTGGTACCACGGACTGGCGAGAGGCGGCACGGCTTCGGTGGGTCAGCTTCAGCTGTTGCAGCCGTTCTTCGGCTTCCTTCTCTCGGCCTTCCTGCTGGGCGAAACAGTCACGCCCATGATGTTCGTGACCACCCTCGCCGTGATTGCCTGCGTCTTCCTGGCGCGCCGCTTCGCCCGGTGACAGCCATATAAAGATATCTTTATATAGCCCTTGCCGCCTGTCGCCGGGGTTGCTAGAACGCCGCCCACTTTCAGGAAGGATTTCGATCATGAGCAAGCACGACTACGTTGTCGCCGACATCAAGCTGGCGGACTGGGGCCGCAAGGAAATCGAGATGGCCGAGGTCGAAATGCCAGGCCTCATGGCGACCCGCTCCGAATACGCCAAGGGGCAGCCGCTCAAGGGCGCACGCGTCT
>CALMLK010000023.1 GCA_937868035.1 uncultured Alphaproteobacteria bacterium | reverse complement strand
TCATCTGTTTCCCAGTCCATTCGAGATTCGTCCGACTACGGCGTCACCTCGATCCGCTCCACGCCCTTCGGCTGCGTAATGCCTTTCCAGATGGAGAACGCCTGGTTCACGGGGGCGTTGGGTTTGCGGGCGACGAAGTCGCCATCTCCCGCCTTGGCGCGCATGTCGCCCTGATCCCACGCGATTTTGCCGCGCGAGATCACGGTGCGGGGAACGCCCGTGCACTTGAAGCCTTCGAAGACATTGTATTCGATGCGGCTGATCTGCTTCTTCGCCGTGATCGTCTTGCTGCCCTTGGGGTCCCAGATCACGATGTCGGCGTCGGCGCCCGCGCGCACCACGCCCTTGCGCGGATACATGTTGAGGATCTTGGCGATGTTGGTGGAGGTCGCCGCCACGAATTCCTCCTTGGTGAGGCGGCCCGTGTTCACGCCTGCGGTCCACAGCACCGGCATGCGGTCTTCAAGCCCGCCCGTGCCGTTGGGAATCTGCGTGAAGTTCTTCGCTCCCATGCGCTTCTGGGCGCGCGTGAAGGTGGCGTGATCGGTGGCCACGACCGAGAGCGTGCCCGATTGCAGCCCCGCCCACAGCGAATCCTGGTGCTTCTTGTTGCGGAAGGGTGGGCTCATCACGCGGCCCGCGGCATGGTCCCAGTCCTTGTTCTGGTATTCGCTGTCATCCAGCACGAGATACTGCACCAGCGGCTCGCCATAGACGCGCTGCCCCGCCTGCTTGGCGCGGCGGATGGCGTCATGGGTCTGCTCGCAACTCACATGCACGATGTAGAGCGGCACACCCGCCATGTCGGCGATCATGATGGCGCGGTTGGCCGCCTCGCCTTCCACTTCCGGCGGACGCGAATAACTGTGACCCTCGGGGCCGGTGACGCCGCGCGCCAGAAGGTCGGCCTGCATGCGCGCCACCACGTCGCCGTTCTCGGCATGAACCAGCGGCAATGCGCCAAGCTGGGCGCAGCGCTTGAACGAATTGTACAGTTC
This sequence comes from uncultured Alphaproteobacteria bacterium, assembly GCA_937868035.1. Classification (GTDB taxonomy): domain Bacteria; phylum Pseudomonadota; class Alphaproteobacteria; order Rhizobiales; family Aestuariivirgaceae; genus Aestuariivirga. The sequence continues at coordinate 824 of CALMLK010000023.1, read as the reverse complement.
ATCATCGTTCACCATCAGCGCGCCCTTGTAGGCCATGAAGTGCTTGAAGGTGTTGATGCCGTAGGTCTTCACCACGGTTTCCATTTCGTCGTGGATCATCGGCGACCATTGCGTGATCGCCATGTGGAAGGAATAGTCGGCGGCCGCCTTCTCACCCTTGTGGCGCCACGCCTGATAGGCCTTGAGCAGGCTCTCGCCGGGCGCCGGCAGGCAGAAGTCCACCGTCATCGTCGTGCCACCCGCGAGGCCCGCCATGGTGCCGGATTCATAGTCATCGGCGGTCGACGTGCCCATGAAGGGCATGTCCATGTGCGTGTGCGGATCAATGCCGCCGGGCATGACATAGCAGCCGCCCGCATCGATCACCGTATCGCCCGAGAGGCCCTCGCCGACGGCAACAATCTGCCCGTCCTTGATGAGCACGTCGGCGCGTTCGGAAACATCGGCATTCACGACAGTTCCGCCGCGGATCAAAGTGGTGGCCATGGTAGTCCTCCGGTGATTTTTTGACCAATTGGATAAAGCGAGATTGGACCGGAATGCGCGGAACGTCCAGAGGTGCGGGATGACGCGGGGGTGCCCCGGCTGGTTTGGACTGCGACACGGAATCGGGCTGGAGGCGTGCCACGGGGCGCATGCTTCGAGCCAGCGCGTGCCACAATGCACCTCAGCGTGAGAGACAATAATATTCCCTCGCCCTGAGGCGCCGCGACAGCGGCCTCGCGCAGCATGACCCGTGGCAAGTCGGTTCACGGCGGCATGGGGGTGCGGGGAGAAAATGGAGGGACTGTTCCCGTACGGGCCTGTCGCCTGCATGCAGTTGG
>CALMLK010000022.1 GCA_937868035.1 uncultured Alphaproteobacteria bacterium | reverse complement strand
GCAGGCAAGGACCCCGTGTCCTACGCCTCCATGGCGCCGGGCCTCAACCTCGGTGCGGGCAAGAAGGCCCCCATCTAACCGTTTACGCTGGATGGCCGGGGGAAACCCCGGCCATCGCTTTTTTCATCTCCGTAGAAATTGCCTTGCAATCCATCACTCAAGGCCCAGGCTCCCCTCATGACCGCCGCGACACTGCCAGCCACCGTCCGCCGCCGCAGCCCCTTGGCGCGCAAGATGTTCCCCTATTTGCTGGTGGCGCCCGCCGTCATCTACCTGCTCTCGATCACGCTCTATCCCGGCATCTATGCCGTTTACCGCTCGTTCTACGGCGGCAAGTTCAAGCTCGAATGGGCCGGCCTGGCAAACTACAGCCAGCTCTTCACCGACTACGAGTTCTTCAACGCCTTGTGGAACACCGCCTACCTTGGCGCGATCACACTTCTCGTCGAATTCTTCCTCGCCATGTTGCTGGCCGCGCTGGTCTACCGCGATCCCTGGGTCAAGGGCTTCCGCATCATTTTCCTGCTGCCGATGCTGCTCATGCCGTCGGCCGTCACCTTCATCTGGAAACTCATGTTCAATGACGGCCGCATCATCAGCGATCTCCTGAAGCGCATCGGCCTCATTGATTTCAATATCGACTGGATGTTCACGCCGGCGCTGGCACGGCTTGTCGTCATCTTCACCGACGTCTGGCAATGGACGCCCTTCCTCTTCATCATCTTCGTCGCCGGCCTTCAAGGGCAGGACAAGGAAGTGGAAGAAGCCGCAAGACTCGACGGCGCCTCCTGGTGGTCGACATTCTTCAATGTCTCCCTGCCGATGATGCGGCCCATCATCGCCGTGGCCTTGATCTTGCGCGGCATCGACATTCTCAACATGTTCACCCCCATTCAGCTCATCACCCACGGTGCCCCCGGAGGTGCCACGGAAACCGTGAGCTACTACATCAACCGCGTGGCCTGGGATGGACCCGACTTCGGCTATGCCTCGGCAATTTCCGTTGTGGTGTTGGTCATCACAGTCGTTCTGGCGCAGGTTCTGGTGCGCCGCTACTTCAAGTCTGGAACTGAATCATGAAGTCGAAGCGCTCCATTGTCGGCACCATCATCCTGTTGTGCTGGGCCACCGTCTCGGTTTGGCCCATCTGGTACTTTGCGACAATTGCATTGCGCCCGCGCGTCGAAATCATCGCGCCCGATCCCATCTATTGGCCCACCTTCACCATGGAGACCTGGGCCAAGATCTGGGACGAATGGCCCATGATGAAGTATTTCTTCAATTCAATCGCGTCCGTCGCCGGAAGCGTATTCATCTGCCTGTTGCTTGGCATTCCCGCTGCCTATTCGCTGGCGCGCTATCGCTACAAAGGCCGCGAAGACATCGGCAACTACATCCTCTCCACAAAAATGATGGCCCCGGTTGTCGTCGCCATTCCGCTCTACGTTCTCTTCGCCCAGGTGCGCATGCTCGACACGATCTGGGCTCTGATGCTCGTCTATGCCGCGATCAATCTTTCCATCGTCGTCTGGATCATCCGCTCCTACATGATCGACATTCCCCATGAAATCGAAGACGCCGCGCGCACGGATGGCGCGTCCGATTTGCGCATCCTCTGGGAAATCATCATTCCCATGTGCCTGCCCGGCATTATCACGGCCGCTGTCATCGCTTCCGTCTTTGCCATGAACGAGTATCTGCTCACCCTGATCATCGGCCGCAAAGAGGCCTACACAATGTCGATTGCCCTGGCCAACTTCAAAGGCGGCTCGGACGGCATCATCTACAATGCCATCGCGTTGATTGCCTTCATGGCCTTCTTCCCGATCTTGTTGCTCGTCATCCTCATCCAGAACAATCTGTCGCGCGGCCTCACCATGGGCGCCGTCAAGGGCTGAGGGCCGGGCCTCCGCCCAACGCCACATGAACGGCCCCTTCAAGGTCCGTTCACGGTGGTATCGCTACCGTCTCACAACCGGGAGCAGAAGGAGGCAACACATGCTTGATCCACACAAGGAACGGCCCATCGACTTTCGCATCTTCAAGGACCTCAACATTCCTGAAGTGTCGATCAGGGCGGGCAACACCATCGTCACCGAAGGTGACGACGGAACGCTGATGTACATGATCCGCCAGGGCACGGTCGAAGTGCAGGTCAACGGCATTCCCGTCGAGGAGATCAGCGAGGGCGGAATCTTTGGCGAAATGGCCCTGCTGGAGCGCACCACCCGCAGCGCCAACATTGTCGCGAGGACCGACGTGATCGCCGTGCCGCTGGATGAAAAGCGCTTCATGGCCTTGATGGCCAAGGTCCCGCATTTCAACCTGCTGATCATGCGCCTTCTGGCCCGCCGCATCCGCAAGATGAATGCGAAGCTCGCGGTGCTCCAGGCGGTGACGACAGGCCCGAACTGAAGCGGGACCCGACGGTCTTCACATCGCCGCCACGCAATTGTGCAGGAACGTGAAGAACGCTCCGGTCGTTTTGGGCGTATGAGGGACGGAAAGGGAGACCACCCATGACGCTCACCGCCCTCGCACGCCCGCTGCTCGCCCTCGCCCTCGGCGCTTTCCTCATCGTTCCGGCCCACGCCGACACCGCCATCTTCGCCGGCGGCTGTTTCTGGTGCGTGGAGAAGGACATGGATCATATCAAGGGCGTCACACGTACAACGTCCGGCTATGCCGGCGGCACGGCGGACAACCCAAGCTATGAGAGCCACGAAGGTTACACCGAGTCCGTCGAGGTGGAATTCGATCCCGCCGTCGTGAGCTATGACGAACTGGTCCGCCGTTTTCTCCGCACCATCGACGTGACCGACGGCGATGGCCAGTTCTGCGACCGTGGTGACAGCTACGTGCCCGCCATCTTCTACCAGACGCCCGAGCAGAAGGCGGTTGCCGAACAGGCCGTCGCCGATGCCGCCAAGGCGCTTGGTGAAACTCTCGCCGTGCCGGTGCGTCCGCACACGCGCTTTGCCGAAGCGGAGGCCTATCATCAGAACTATTACATGGGCGAAGGCCTCGTGCTCACGCGCTTCGGCCTGATCCGGCAATCACTGGCGTACCAGCGTTACCGCGAAGGTTGCGGCCGCGATGCACGCGTGAAGCAGGTCTGGGGCCCGCAGGCCTTCACCGACGGGCGCGGAAACCACAGCTGAAGCCTAGAGAAGCCCGCGCCCCGCAAGGTTGCGCATGAGGTGCGACACGCCGAACTGCCAGGGCGGACAGGCATCGGTAGACCGCACCGTGTTGACCAGTGCCCCCAGACGCGGGTTGGACACGCTCACCACATCGCCATGCTTGTGGGTGAAGCCTGATCCTGGCGCATCCCGGTCCTGCGTCGGCGCAAACACCGTTCCGCAGAACAGCACGAAACCATCCGGATACTGGTGATGCGCCCCGATCGTGCCCGCCACCAGTTTCAGCGGCGGGCGGCTGATGCGGCTCATGCTGCTGCCGCCCGTGAGGTGGAAGCCATCCGGCCCCTGAACCTCCAGTGCCACGTCCATGCGGTTCACATCATCAAGGCCGTAGCTTGCATCGAACAGGCGGATGAACGGCCCCAGCGCGCAGGAGGCATTGTTGTCCTTCGCCTTGCCGAGGAGAAGGGCGGAACGTCCTTCCACATCGCGCAGGTTCACGTCATTGCCCAGGGTCGCTGCAACAATGGCGCCCTTGCTGTTCACCACCAGCACGCATTCCGGCTCCGGGTTGTTCCAGTGCGAAACCGGGTGAATGCCGACATCGGCGCCAAAGCCCACGGCACTCATCACCTGTGACTTGGTGAAGATCTCCGCGTCGGGGCCGATGCCCACTTCGAGATATTGCGACCACGCCCCCTTGGCGATCAGCGCTTGCTTCAATGCCATGGCTTCGTCGGAACCCGGCACCAGCTTGGAGAGGTCATCGCCGATGAGGCGCGTGATGTCGTGGCGGATGCCGTCGGCCAGTGCCGGATTGCCACGCGCCTTCTCCTCGATCACCCGCTCCAGCATCGAAACCGCGAAGGTGACACCCGCCGCCTTGATCGACTGCAGGTCGATGGGCGCAAGCAGGCGCACCGGTGAAAGCGTTGGCGATGCCGTGGCCGCGAGAATGTCTGCCAGCCCGCCGAGATCGGTGCCCTCCGCCGCCGATGCTGCGGCAGCGGGTTCATCCGCCTCGCACAGGTCACGCATCGTCGGCAGCGTGCGCGACGTGATGTCGATCACGCGGCCCTTGCGCAGCGTGACAACACAGGGTCCCACGCCGTCCCGCCAGGCGCGCCCGGCAAAGGTGCCCTGGCGGGTTGCGTCTTCGGTGAGGCGAATGGCATCTGCGATTTTCATGGCCGCGAAGATCACACAATGAGGTCGATGAGGAAAGGCCCAGGGGTGAGGAACGACTGTTGCATCAGACGCGCGCAGTCTTCCAGTGTCGTCGCCCGCGCCGCCTCGACGCCGAGGCCGTTGGCAATCTTCACGAAATCCATGTCAGGGTTGCCGAGATCGAGCATATTCATGGCGGTGGGCCCTGGATTGGCGCCCACGCCCGCATATTCACCGATCAGGATCTGGTATTTGCGGTTGTTGATGATGACGGTGGTGACGGGCAGCTTTTCGCGCGCCTGCGTCCACAGGGACTGGATTGTGTACATGGCCGAGCCGTCGGCCTGGATGTTGAGGACGCGGCGCTCCTTGCCCGCGACGGCAGCACCCGTTGCCGCGGGCATGCCGTAGCCAATGGCCCCGCCCGTCACCATCATCCAGTCATGGGGATGGGCGGCGGTCGAACCCGGAAACATGTGCGTGCCGAAGGTGATGGCCTCGTCCACGACGATCGCCTGTTCCGGCAGCACGGCCCCCAGCAACTGGCCGAAGCCTTCCGATGACGGGATGCCCTTCGGCACGTCGGGCCTGAGCCCCGAATCGAACACGGCCGTGCGGGGCGCGCCGATGTCCTGCGCCAGCGCGTCCAGCGCCTCCACCATGTCCTGCCCCGGCTGGGCAAGAACGGTGACGGTTGCACCGGCCGGCGCATGATGGCTGGGCATGCCCGGATAGGCAAAGAACCCGACCGGCGCGCGCGAGCCCACGCAGATGATGTGCTCCACGTCCTTCAGAGTCTCGATCGCCATGGCGGCGGGGTAGGGCACGCGCTCCAGAGGCAGGCGGCCATGGCCGCGCGCCTGGAGCCCGTTGATCGATTCCGCCATCACGCGGCACCCGGTCTTGGCCTGGATGCGCGCGGCATGCTGTTGCGGCAGGTGCGCCAGCGCCCGGTCGCCGAGCAGCAGAAGCACGTTCTTCTTTTCCTTGAGGATGATGGAAGCAGCCCTGAGCTTCGCCATGTCGAAGGGCCGCGCCGGCGCAGGCGGAAGCCGCCCCGCCGCCACGCCACCATCGCTCCACGAAATGTCCGAGGGCACGACCAGCGTGGCGATCTGGCCGGGCGAACTGCGCGCCGCCCGCACCGCCTCTGCGGCATCGCGGCCCAGGCTGTCGGTCCGCGACGACACGCGCACCCAGTCCGATGCCGTCTCCGCCACCTTCTGCGTGTCCATGGCGAGCGGTGGCTGATACTGCGTGTGATAGGTCGCCTGATCACCCACGATGTTGACCACCGGGGCCCGCGCCTTGCGGGCGTTGTGCAGGTTGGCGAGCCCGTTGCTCAGTCCGGGTCCGCAATGAAGCAGCGTGGCGGCAGGCGCCTGTGCGATCCGGCCATAGCCGTCGGCCATGCCGGTCACGACGTTTTCCTGCATGCCCGGGATGCAGCGCAGCCCCGGAATGCGGTCGAGGGCGGCGACGAAATGCATTTCGCTGGTGCCGGGGTTGGCGAAGCACACGCCGATCTCGTTGGCGATCAGCGTGTGGACGAGGCTTTCCGCCCCATTGAGTTTGGGCTGTGATGACATGGGCAAGTTATTGGCGATTTGCGGATTCGCTTCAACCCTGCGGGCAAAACATGCTTGCTTCCGCGTTGATCACCCGCCGCTGCGATGCGATAGTGCAGGTGCAACCCGGAGATATGTCGCCGTGCCAGTTCCACTTGTTCCCTTGATCAACGGCATTCCGGCCCTCGGCCTGGGCACCTATCCGCTCACCGGTGACCAGTGCACCGAGACCATCATGATGGCCATCGGGCTGGGTTACCGGCATGTCGATACGGCCCAGATGTATGGCAATGAGCGCGAAGTGGGGCAGGGCATTGCCCGTTGCGGCGTGGCACGGGAGCAGCTCTTCGTCACCACCAAGGTGGAGCCGTCCAACCTCGGCAAGGCCCGCTTTGCGGAGTCCGTCCGGCGGAGCGTGGATGATCTTGGCGGGCCGCCCGATCTGCTGCTCATCCACTGGCCGCCGCCGGATGCGGAAATCGATGGCGCGCTCGACCGCTTGAAGGAAGCGCAGGCCGCAGGCCATGCCCGGCGCATCGGCGTCTCCAACTTCACCCCCCGCATGCTGCGCCAGGCGGTGAAACGGCTGGGCGATGTGGCCTGCAATCAGGTGGAGTTCCATCCTCTCATCGACCAGAAGAAGCTCAAGGCCGCCGCTGACGAACTGGGCCTGCCGCTGGTGGCCTACAGCCCCGTGGCGCGCGGCAAGCCCTTCGGCCATCCCGTCGTGAAAGCCATGGCGGAACGTCACGGCCGCCCGCCCAACGAAATCATCCTGCGCTGGATCGTGCAGCAGGGCGTGATCGCCATTCCCAAGACCGACAAGCGCGCCCATGCGGAATCCAACCTGCGCATCTTCGATTTCGCATTGAGCGCGGACGATATGGCCGCACTCACGGCACTCGGAACGTCCGGCGGGCGCACGATCAACGGCTCATGGATGGCGGGCCGCTGGGATGACTGAGTTCCGCCTCACCGCCCAGCCGCTCACGGCGGAGGCCTTCCGCCCCTTTGGCGATGTGCTGGATACTGGTCTCGTGAAACCCCGCACCATCAACCAGGGCTTTGCCAACCGCTTCAATGATCTCTGCAAGGTCGATGTGGCGGCGGGCGAAGGGGCCGTGAATGTGTCGATCTTCACCGCCGATCCGCGCCCCACGCCCATCGCCATCAAGATGATGGAACGGCATCCACTCGGCTCGCAGGCCTTCATCCCGATGCAGGACAGGCCGTGGCTGGTGCTCGTCTGCACTGATCCGCTGGAGATCAACAGCTACCGCCTCTTTGCCGCCACGGGGCGGCAGGGTGTCAACTATTCACGCAGCGCCTGGCATCATCCGCTTCTGGTCGCTGATCCGCACAGCCATTTCCTCGTCATCGACCGCAACGGCCCCGGCGATAACCTCGACGAGGTCTGGCTGCCCGAGAAATGGACCGTGCACGCGTTTGCAAATCGCACCTGACCTCTCTAGCCTGACATCATGACCAAGCACCCGACCTACTATGCCCCCCACGGCGGCCTTCCCCCGCAGACCGATCTCCTCACCGGACGCGCCATCTTCACCACAGCCTACGCCGTGATCCCCAAGGGCGTGATGCGCGACATCGTGACCAGCCATCTGCCCGGCTGGGACAAGACGCGGGTCTGGATCATCGCGCGGCCCATGAGCGGCTTCGCCGAGACCTTCTCGCAATACATCATGGAAGTCTCGCACGGCGGCGGCAGCAGCGCGCCGGAGCCGGACCCGCGCGCCGAAGGCGTGCTGTTCACTGTCGAAGGCTCATTCGGACTGATGCTGAACGGCAAGGTGCACGTGATGAAACCCGGCTCCTACGCCTACATCCCGCCCGGTGCCACATGGGCCGTGCGCAATGAGGGCATCGAGGCCGCGCGCTTTCACTGGATTCGCAAGCGCTATGAACCCGCGCCCGGCCTTGCCGCACCCGAGGCCTTTGTCGTCAACGAGCAGGACGTGGCGCCGAGTGTCATGCCGGACTGCAATGGCGTGTGGTCGACAACGCGCTTTGTCGATCCCGCCGACCTCCGCCATGACATGCACGTCACCATCGTCAACTTCGAGCCCGGCGGCATCATACCGTTTCTGGAAACCCATGTGATGGAACACGGCCTCTACGTGCTGGAGGGCAAGGCCGTCTACAAGCTCAACGGCGACTGGGTGGAAGTGGAGGCGGGCGACTTCATGTGGCTGCGCGCCTTCTGCCCGCAAGCCTGCTACGCCGGAGGCCCCGGCCGCTTCCGCTACCTCCTCTACAAGGACGTGAACCGCCACGCGCGTCTGGATGTGCTGGGCGGGTGAGCCGCCTGCAGCCTAAACCTCACTCACCCGATAGGCCGCCTTGTCCAGCCACGCCGGATTGATCTCCACGCCCCAGCCGGGCGCATCCGTTACCGTGACGTGGCCGTTTTCCACCGTGTACGGATCATTGCGGAACAGGCCATATTGCCACGGATAGTAATCCGCCTCCTCGATGGAGAATTCGAGATACTTGCCCGCGTTGGGAATGGCGCGCAGCAGGTGCATGGTGCAGAGTGTCACCAGCGAGAGGTTCGCCGCATGCGGCGTGCACGGCAGCCCCGCCTCCGCGCCCATGCGCGCCACCTCCATCGTGCGCAACATGCCGCCCATGTACATGACATCGGGCTGGATCACGTCCACTGCCCGCATGCCGATCATGGACTTCCATGCGGTGAATTCGCAATCCTGTTCCCCGCCCGTGACATCGATCGACAAGGCGTCGGTCACCTGTTTCGTCTGTTCGAATTCCCAATAGGGGCAGGGCTCTTCGAAATGCCCGATGCCGTGCTGCTCCAGCATGCGCCCCACCTCGATGGCGCGGCCGGGCGAATAGCAGGAGTTGCCGTCCACCAGCTTGTCCACACCATCGCCCAGCGCCCTGGACACCACCGGAATGACAGCCTCCGTACGGCCCGGCCATTCATCCTTGTCACGCCCACACTCGGCGCCGACGCGCCACTTGAAGGCATCGAAGCCTTGGGCATCGCGCAGCGTCAGGAAGCGTTTGGCTTCGTCTTCCGGCGTGATGTCGCGCTTCATGGAGGACGCGTAGACCCGGAGCTTGCCGGGTGTTCCACCGAGCAGCGCCGTCACAGGCTTACCCTCCACCTTGCCGCGCAGATCGAGGAGCGCCGTGTCGAGCCCGGTCATGGCCCGGCGCAGATAGGAACCGGGATACTTGTGTTCGCGCTCGCCGATCAGGTCCAGCGTATCGGCGAAATCCAGCGCGTTGGTGCCAAGGGCATGACGGGCAACCTGGCGGTGAAAAATCTCGCAGGTAATGTCGGCGTTGTAGGTGGAAACCTGGCCCCAGCCCTGCGCGCCGGTTTCCGCCGTCGCCCGAACGAAGCCCACGAATTCATTGCAGAAGGTTTCGAGTTTGGTGATTTTCATGGCCGCAGCCTAACTTGACATCCTGTCACATGCCAGCCACATCAGCAGCCATGAACAAACCCGCCCTCAAGATCCTGCTGGCAGCGCCGCGCGGCTTTTGCGCCGGCGTGGTTCGCGCTATCGATATTGTGGAGCGGGCCCTCGAAGTTTACGGCGCGCCGGTCTACGTGCGCCATGAGATCGTGCACAACAAGTTCGTGGTGGATGGACTCAAGGCCAAGGGCGCGGTGTTCGTGAAGGAACTGGATGAGATTCCCGCAGGCGATCACCCGGTCATCTTCTCCGCCCACGGCGTGCCCAAGGCCATTCCGGCGGAAGCCCAGCGCCGCAACATGTTCCAGCTCGACGCCACCTGTCCGCTGGTGACCAAGGTGCATCTGGAGGCGCAACGCCACCAGCAGGACGGCTGCCAGATCATCCTCATCGGTCATGCCGGCCATCCCGAAGTGATCGGCACCATGGGCCAGTTGCCAGAAGGCGCGGTGACGCTGATCGAGACGGTGGAAGATGCTGAAGCTCTGAGCGTCCGCGATCCCCACAAGCTCGCCTACATCACCCAGACCACGCTCTCCGTCGATGATACGGCTGACGTGATTGCCGTGCTGCGCCGCCGCTTCCCGGAGATGCGCGGGCCCGTGAAGGAAGACATTTGCTATGCCACCACCAACCGCCAGGAGGCGGTAAAATCCATTGCCGAGCAGATCGACATGCTGCTCGTGGTTGGCGCCCCCAACTCCTCCAACTCCAAACGCCTCGTTGAGGTGGGCGTGAAGAACGGCTGTCCGCGCGCCCTTCTGGTGCAACGCGCCAGCGAGTTGAATTGGGACGAACTGCACGGCCTGAAGACCATCGGCCTTACGGCGGGCGCCTCGGCCCCGGAAGTG
>CALMLK010000021.1 GCA_937868035.1 uncultured Alphaproteobacteria bacterium | reverse complement strand
GAGAGCTCCCTTCGTCTATCGGTTAGGACGGCAGCCTCTCACGTTGCAAAGACGGGTTCGATTCCCGTAGGGAGCGCCACTCACATCACGCCACGGCCTGTGCGCCTGTGATTTCCACCAGAGATCCGCACATGAACGGCGCTTCTTCGCGGTCACGGCCGTCGTGGATGATGGGGCGGGCGCCTTCGCGGGCAACCGCCGCCACAATCGCCGCACCGATGCCGCGTGAACCGCCTGTCACCAGAATGTTCTGCCCGGCGAGAGTCATCTCAGCCCAGTTCCCCCACTTGCGATCCCCAACTGTCGGAGAGGGCGAAGCCGCGCGGGAAGGGGTCTCCGGCATCCATGCGCAATTCTTCGCGGCCATAGATCCAGGCCTGCCCCGTGATGCGCGGCAACACCGCCTTGCGGTTTCCAACTGTGGTCTCGCCGATCGCCTCGGCCACAAATTCACCGCCGATGATGGAGCGCGACGTGCGCTTGTCGCCGATCCTGATTTCGCCGCGGGCATGGGCCACCGCAAGGTTGGCGGAACTGCCGGTGCCGCAGGGGCTGCGATCCACCCGTCCTGGCTTCAGCGTGGTGCAGGTGCGGAGCGCTCCATCCGCCTCTTGCTGGCGGAACATCACATAGGCCACATCATTGAGCGCCGGGATGACGGGATGCGCAACGCTGACCTGCCTTGCGATGTGCGCCTTCAGTTCGATTCCCGCCTCGGCAAGGTCTCGCGCGTTGGCGGGCGTGATCTCGAGACCCACCTGCTTTGCATCCACAAGGGCATAGAACACGCCGCCAAAGGCAATGTCGGCAATGATGGTGCCCCAGCGCGGCGTGCGGATCATCTGGTCCTGCGCTTCCACGAAGCACGGCACATTGTCGAGGCTGACGGAAAGGCAGCGGCCGTCCTTGCAGCGGGCGCGTGCCGTAATCAGTCCGGCGGGCGTGTCGATGCGCACCACTGTTTCGGGTTCGCGCATCTTCACCCGCCCCGTTTCCAGAAGCGCTGTCACCACGCAGATGCAGTTGCTGCCCGACATGGGATGCGCGCGGTCCGCCTGCAGCACGATGAAACCGGCATCGGCATCCGGATGAACCGGCGGCACCAGCAGGTTCATCGACATGGCCACATGAGCGCGGGGCTCGAAGGTGACGAAGCGGCGCAGGCTGTCATCCACCGTGTTGATGTGGTTCATCTGGTCGAGCAGCGTGGCACCTGGAATGGGCGGCGCGCCCCCCATGATCACTTTGCCGATCTCGCCCTGGCAATGGACCTGAAGGATGTCGAGGCTGTTCTTCCACATGGGAGAACCTCAGAAGCGGTTGACGCGATAGGGCGTCATGTCGACGGGGGGCTTCACGCCGGTGATCAGGTCCGCCATCAGCCGCGCAGTGGTGGCCGCATATGTGAGGCCGAGATGGCCGTGGCCGGTGGCATAGAACACGCCGCGTGTTTTGGCCGAAGCCGACATGACCGGGATCGTGTCGGGAAATGCGGGCCGGTGCCCCATCCATTCCGTGAAATTTTCGCAGCGGAGATTGGGCAGCGCCTCGCGGGCGCGCTTCACGGTGATCTTCGAGCGCCGGTAATCGGGTGCGGCGTTGAGCCCCGCCATTTCCACCGTGCCGCCCACGCGAATGCCGCCGGCCGTGGGCGTCACCATGAAGGCGCGCGCGGGCCAGATGATCGAGTGCTTCATCGTGATGCCCGGTGACATGATTTGCGTGTGGTAGCCACGTTCTGTTTCCAGCGGGATGGGTTCGCCGAGGATTTTCGCCAATGCCGCCGTGTAGGCTCCGGCGCACACCACGGCCGTATCGCAGGCCAGGCGGCGGCCATCCCTGAGGCAGACTTCGGAGATGGCCTCGCCCCGCGTGAAGCCAACAGCCTCGCCCTGCATGATCTTGCCTCCCAGTCCGGTGAAGGCATCAGCGAGACGGAGCACAAGGCGATACGGGTCACGCACGGAACGGTTCTGCGGAAACAGCACGGCCATGCCGATCTTGTCCGAGAGTTCCGGCTCCAGCGCCTTGATCGCTTGGCGCCCAAGCACCTCGTGGGGAAAGTGGAAGCGCTCAAGGATATCGATGTGATCCTTGTCGGCGCGGAATTCGTCTTCGTCGGTGTAGAGAGACAGGCATCCCTCATCGGTGAGTTCGCCCTCAAGGCCCGTCGCGCGCAGCAGCGGCAGCAGGTCATCATAGACGCGGGCGCAGAGGGCGGCACCTTGCGCTTCGAGGTCCCGCAGCTTGCCCGGACGCGAGGCGGCGATGAAGCGGAGGAACCACGGCAGCAGTTTCGGCATGTAGGAGGGCCGCACCGTGACGGGACCTTCGGGGTCGAGCATCCAGCCGGGAATTTGCTTCCACACGGAAGGCCGCGAGGCGGGCATGAATTCGGTCACGGCGATGGACGCCATGTTGCCGAAGGAGGCGCCCATGCCGGGCGTGTCGCGCTCCAGCAACACCACTTGCCGCCCGCGCTTCTGCAACGTGTAGGCCAGCGTGGTGCCGATGATGCCGCCGCCGATGACAACCGTGTCCATCATATCATTCCCAATTCAAAATGGGTTCCATGGCGGCGCGGAATTCGGACTTCTCGTCATCGGTGAGGGGGCCGAGCGGCGCGCGGCATTCTCCGACGGCCAAGCCCTGCAACTCGCAGCCGTATTTGATCTTCTGCACGAACTTCCCGGATTCGAGAATGTTCATGGCGCGGTAGAGTGTCTTCATCATGGACTTGGCCTTTGCAAGGTCGCCGGACCGGAACGTGCGGTCGAGGTCGCAGCAGGCCTTGGCCATGCAGTTCGATGGTCCGCAGATCCAGCTATCCGCGCCCCAGAACATGAAGTCGAGCGCGATGTCGTCCGAGCCCGAGACAAGCTGGATCTTGCCCTCGTAGCGGCTGGCAATGTCGATCGCCCGCTGCAGCGAGCCCGAGCTTTCCTTGATGCCGATGACGCGTGGATTGTCGGCGAAGTGATCCATCAGGTCGAAGCTGATGTCGGAGCCATCCTTCGCGGGATAGCTGTAGAGGATGATGTTGACGTCAACCGCCTTCAGCACAGCCTCATAGTGCCGGATCAGTTCCTGCTGGGTAGGCCTTGTGTAGAAGGGGGGCGCCAGGAGCACCGTGTCGTAACCGATCTTCTTGGCCATTTCGGTCTGCTGGATGACTTCGCGGGTGGCTGGTGCATTGGTGCCGGCGATCAGCAGTTCACCGGGCTTGGCCTGGTCCTTCACGAATTGCAGAACATCGCGGCGTTCTTCCGTCGACTGCGAGAAATATTCGCCCGTGGAGCCATTCGGCACCCAGCCTTTCACACCAGCGGCGCGCAGGTGCTGCATGTGTTTCTCAAACGCCTTGAAATCAATGCCGCCTCCGCTGGTGAAAGGCGTGATGAGGGCGGGCAGGACGCCGGACAGTTGCAGCTTCATGGTGAACTCCTGTTTGTCGACAATATGTCGACGAACAGTCGACAGAGTCAAGGCAGTTGTGGTAGCGTGGCTTTCCAACAAGGACAGGGCCGGGCGATGGCAACAGGAACAGGCGGGGCAAAAGCAGGTCGAAAGCCGGTCCGGCAGCGCGCAACGGTGGCACCGGCTCAGGCCGGACGAGCGGTTGCCCGGGCAGGCCGAACCGCAGGTTGGACCGGTGTCTATGACGTGCTGCGCCGGGACATTCTCTCGCTGGCCCTGGCGCCGGGGGAACTGCTCGACGAGATGAGCCTGTCCCGCCGCTTCGGCTTTTCGCGCTCGCCCATCCGCGAGGCGCTGATCCGGCTGGCAGGTGATGGCCTTGTCGTCACCTTGCAGAACCGCACCACCATCGTCGCTCCCGTCGATATTGCGCGCTTTCCCAGTTACGTGGATGCCCTCGACGTGGCCCAGCGCGTGAACACGAGACTCGCGGCGGAACTGCGCACCGACGCCGACCTCCGCGCCATTGAAATCGAGCAGAAGGCGTTCATTGCCGCCGTGGCCAGCAAGGATCACCTCGCCATGTCGGAGAC
>CALMLK010000020.1 GCA_937868035.1 uncultured Alphaproteobacteria bacterium | reverse complement strand
AATTCATCCGTCTCCGCCAGCAGACGGATTCACACGAACGGCATGCGGCGGGGGCCGCGGTGGCGGAGGGGCGCCCGCCCCTCAGCAGCACTTCGCTGCGAGGCGCTGCATGAACGTCTCGCATTTCCGCAGCTGCTCCACCGCGATGAACTCGTCGGGCTTGTGCGCCTGTTCGATGGAGCCGGGTCCGCACACCACCGCCGGAATGCCGATGGACTGGAAGTGCCCCGCTTCCGTGCAATAGGAAACCGTGTGCGTGGAATTGGCGTGGGCACAGTGCAGCGCCAGGATTTCAGCGGCTGAATCCTGTTCCGGGGCAAGGCCGGGAACGTCGGTCATCTTCTCCGTGGCAATGCCGGTGCCGGGAGCGACCGCCTTCATGGCAGGCTCCAATTTCCGCGCCAGCGCCGCGATGCGCCTTGGCACCGCCTGCCTGTCGGCGGTTGGCAGCAGGCGCGTCTCCCATGAGAAGCTGCAGGCGCGCGGCACGATGTTGTTGGCCGTGCCGCCCTTGATCACGCCCACATGCACGGTGGAGTAGGGCGGGTCGAAACGGCCGGTGGGATCACCCTCCGCAATCAGGTCCTCGCGCACGCGGTTCAGTTCGGACACAAGCTCCGCCGCCACCATGATGGCGTTGACGCCCCGGTCGGTGAGGGCCGAATGTGATTCATGCCCCGTCACCTCGGTGCCGTAGCGCACCGCACTCTTGTGGGCATTCACCACCTGCATGGACGTGGGCTCACCCACGATCACGGCGGACGGGCGCTTCAGGTGATCGCGCATGTGCTCGACGAGCGGAACGACACCCCGGCAGCCCACTTCTTCGTCGCAGGAGAATGCGAAGTGGATGGGGCGGGCCAGCTTCATCGCCTTGAACTGCGGCACCATGGCGAGGCACACGGCGATGAAACCCTTCATGTCTGCCGTGCCGCGCCCATAGAGCAGGCCCTCGCGTTCCATCAGCGTGAAGGGATCCGACGACCACGTCTGGCCATCGACGGGCACCACATCCGTATGTCCCGACAAGACCACACCACCTTCCACATCCGGACCGATGGTGGCGTAGAGATTGGTCTTTCCCGCTTCGTAATCGACGCGCAGGTGCGGCACGCCATGGCTGTCGAGAAAGTCCTCGATCCAGGCGATGAGCGGAATGTTGCTGTCGCGGCTCGTGGTGTCGAAGGCGATGAGCGCCGCGAGGATGTCTTCGGAGGTGGTGGGAAACATGATCTCTGTCAATTGAAGGTGGGACGCTCGTGCGGCGAGTCGAGCGAGAAGGCGGGTATTTCGATGGCGAAGGTGTGCCCGTCGGGCCCGAGCATGTGATAGGTCCCCACCATCATGCCGGACGGCGTGGTGAGCGGGCAGCCCGATGTGTATTGGAAGCTCTCGCCCGGCGCCAGCGTGGGCTGTTCGCCCACGACGCCTTCGCCTACCACTTCCTGCTTGTGGCCGCGCGCATCGGTGATGATCCAGTGCCGTGACACCAATTTCGCAGATTGCCCGCTGAGGTTCTCGATGGTGATGGTATAGGCCCAGACATAGCGGTCCTCGTCGGGCTTGGATTGCCCTTCGAGATATTGCGGTCGGACTGTCACCCGGAACCTGTTGCTGATGGCCTCGTACATCCCCCCAATTTAGGCCATCGCCGGAGGTTTTCCACTGCCATGTCACCGGGCTTGCGCGGTCCAGTGCAAAACCGCCAAAAGGCCGTCATGTCTGAGAAATCCGCCGCCCGACCCGATGTCGCCCTGCCGCAGGGCATCCTCCCTGCCCGGGTGATTGCCTCGTTCTGCGAGAAGGGCCTCATCCGCCTCGACCGTCCGCTGGACGATGAGCAGATCCAGCCAGCGAGCCTCGATCTCCGCCTGGGGCCGGTGGCCTACCGGGTGCGCGCCTCCTTCCTGCCGGGACCGAAGCAGACGGTGGAAGAGAAACTGAAGGCGGTGGCATTGCACCGCATCGATCTCAGCGAAGGTGCCGTTCTGGAAACGGGCTGCGTCTATATCGTGCCGCTGATGGAAAGCCTGTCGCTGCCGCAAGGTGTGGCCGCCGCCGCCAACCCGAAAAGCTCCACCGGCCGCCTCGACATTTTCACCCGCGTCATTGCCGACCGCGCCCAGGAATTCGACAAGGTGTGGGATGGTTACGAGGGCCCGCTCTACGCCGAAATCAGCCCACGCACCTTCCCCATTCTTGCACGCCAGGGTTCGCGTCTCTCGCAGATCCGCTTCCGCTCCGGCCCGTCTCTGGCGACCGATGCACTGATCCATGCGCTCCATGCCGCCGAACCGCTGATCGCGCAGGGCGGGGCCAATATCGATGGCGGACTTGCGCTGACCGTCGATCTCTCGCCGATGATACCGGGCGGCCCCGTGGGCTTTCGCGCCAAGCGTCACTCCGCTCTGGTGGACGTGGACAAGAAGGGCGCTCTCGACGTGCTCGACTACTGGGAACCGATCTGGCAGCAGGGATCGCTCATCCTCGACCCCGACCAGTTCTATATCCTCGCCTCGAAGGAGGCGGTGCGCGTGCCGCCCACCCATGCGGCCGAGATGGTGCCTTTCAATCCGCTGGTCGGGGAGTTCCGCGTTCATTACGCAGGCTTCTTCGATCCGGGTTTCGGCCATTCCTCCGGTGCCGGAGAAGGCGCCCGGGCTGTTCTCGAAGTGCGCTCCCATGAGGTGCCGTTCATTCTGGAAGACGGGCAGATCATCGGCCGTCTCGTCTACGAACCGCTCACCGAACGGCCCGAGCGCGTCTACGGGCAACTTGCCTCCAATTATCAGAAGCAGGGCCTGAAGCTGTCCAAGCACTTCAAGCCTTTTGACCTGGGCGGCAAGCTCGGTTAGGGTCTTTTCAGGCGCGGGCGTAGTTCAGTGGTAGAACTCTTGCTTCCCAAGCAAGATGTCGTGGGTTCGATTCCCATCGCCCGCTCCAATTCCCCACATGACAAGACTTGCATCCTGGCGGCGCGGAACAAAATCCGCTGCCGCGCATTTGCATTTCTTGATGCTGAACGCCTTTCTGTACGACGGCAAGGGGCATGACCGCGAAGTCACGCTGGGAGCAACGCTGCCGCGCCTGTCACGCCAGAAACTCCTGTGGATTGATGTCACCTCGCCGACGGCGGAGGACAAGACCCGGCTGCGCACTCTCCTGAAAATCAGCGATGCAGCGGTTTTCGAGGAAGCGCGCGAACGCCACGAGACGCGCCTCGCCACCTTCGGCAACTGCATCGCCTTCGACCTCGTTGCCATTCAGGCGCCGGAAGACAAGGCGGCGCGCACGCCGGTGACCCGCAAGGTCAGCTATGTCTTTGGTGACTTGTGGGTGGTGACCCTGCATGACGGCGAACTGCCCTATCTCGATCAATTCCGCCAACAGGAACGCGGCGAAACGCTGATCGGCGGCCTCACCGGTGCAGGCCTCGTGTCGTCGCTGCTGGATTGGCATCTCGATACGTTCCTCACCGCGGCAGCCGCCATCGAGACGCTCTGCGATGACATTGACGTGCGCATCCTTGCGGGCGCGCGCGCCGGGGAAGAGGTGTTGCGCGAAATCGTCACGGCACGCCGTCACGTCGCCTTTCTCCTGCGTCTGCTCGAAGTGCAGCGCCCGGTGTTTTATGGCCTGGCGCGCGCCGACATCGAGGTGGCGCTCGACGAGGATGCCAAGTCTCATGTGGAATCCCTGGCGCGGCGGTTCGAACGCACCTTTGATGTCATTCAGGGTGGCCGCAATCTCATTCGCGGATCGTTTGACCTCCACACCGCGCGCCTCGCCGAGAACACCAACACGCTGGTGCGCCGCCTGACCTTCCTCAGCGTGATGCTGGGCATCGTGGGCGCGGTCGCCGGTATTTTCGGCATGAATTTCGACACCCGCATTGCCCACATGGGCGAAGCAGGGTTTTGGGCGGTGCTCGCCGCTGTCGCCTGTTTCCTTGCGAGCCTCACGCTGCTCGCGGGTTGGCGCAAATGGCTGTGACACATCCTGCAACTTGACCGCCGATGCCGTGCCACAAACTGAATGCCTGATGAACGCGTGGGCGGTCGAGGTGCATGGCCCGCACACGATATTGTGCAATTGAAACGAACCCGGCAGGGGCCATATCCCGCTCACTGTCAGAGATGACGGTCCAACGCGTTAGGTCTTCTTCTTCGGGGCGTGAGGGAAAGACGTTGGTGTGACCGGCCTGTCCGCACGGCGGCGGCCAGAATTCAACGACTGCAACATCAAACAAGGATATGATCCATGACACGCTTCGCTTTTGCTCTCGCCTTCACCGCTCTCTCGGCTGCTTCGGCTTTCGCCGACACGCCCGCCAATTGCACGCCGGCCCAGCAGAACTGGGTGAATGCCTCGGGCTTCACCTGTCCGGTGCAGGACCAGAACAACGAAAACAATGACCGCAACTACCGCATGGAAGTCGAGGCCACGGCCGCTGCTGAATAATTATCCGTGCACGGTACAGAACGGGAAAGGCGCCGCTTGCGGCGCCTTTTTCCATTGCGAATGCACGTTGCCAGACTTGCCAATCCCGCTGGCCTGCGTAGAGTTGCGACCGCACGACAGATCAATATGGGAAACGTCACATGTCCACGCACGCGCTCAAGACAGCGGTCCAGTTCATCAACAAGAAGGAAAGCCTCGTCGTCGATGCCATCGACGGGTTGTTGCGGGCAAGCGGCGGCGCCAACCTGGCGCGGCTGGATGGTTATCCCGGAATCAAGGTCGTCCTGCGCTCCGATCACAATCCCAATCGCAAGGTGGCAGTGATCTGCGGCGGCGGATCGGGCCATGAACCGGCGCATGCCGGATTCGTCGGCAAGGGAATGCTCACCGCCGCCGTGTGCGGCGAGGTCTTTGCCTCGCCCGCCATCGATGCCGTCTTCGCCGCCATCATGGCAGTGACCGGCAAGGCCGGTTGCCTCGTTATCTTCAAGAACTACACGGGCGACCGTCTCAACTTCGGCCTCGCCGTGGAGCGCGCTCGCGCTCTGGGCAAGAAGGTCGAAGTGGTGATCGTCAAGGACGATATTGCACTGCCCGACATTCCGCAGCCGCGTGGCATCGCGGGCGTCATGTTCGTGGAGAAGGTTGCAGGTCACTATGCCGAGAAGGGCGCGGACCTGAAGACGGTTACGGCCATGGCACAGAAGGCCGCCGATGGTCTCGTCTCCTTGGGCATCTCGCTCTCGTCGTGCACGCTGCCGGGCATTGGCCGCGAGGATCGTGTGCCGCAGGGCAAGGCGGAGCTGGGCCTTGGCCTTCACGGCGAACCCGGTGTCGACCTCATGAACTTCGAAGGCGCGCGCCAGGCCGCACTCGTTGTCGCCGACCGTCTCTTTGCGGCGGCGAAGCCCGCGCGCGGCTACGCGCTTCTCGTCAACAACCTCGGCTCCACCACCGCACTGGAAATGAGCCTCCTCACCAACGAGGTGCTGGCCAGCAAGCACGGCGCCAAGGTGAAGCTGGTCCTCGGCCCGGCGATGCTCGTCTCGTCGCTCGACATGCACGGCTTCTCGCTGTCGCTGCTGCCGCTCACGCCTGATTTCGAGAAGGCGCTGCTTTCGCCCGCCGCACCGCTGGTCTGGCCCGCCGTTCGCAGTCATGTGAAGCCCAAACTCATCAAGTTGCCGAAGGAGATGAAGACGAAGTTGCCCAAGGCCAGCAAGAACCCGGCATTGTCGGCGCTGGTGACAAAGGCTTGCGGCATCATCATCAAGTCGGAAGCCACCCTCAACGCTCTTGATGCCAAGGTGGGTGACGGCGATACGGGCTCCACCATGGCCACAGCCGCGCGCCATGTGCAGACGGCATTGCCGCTCATGCCGCTGGCGAAGCTCGACCAGTTCTTCAACGCAACCAGCGAAGCGCTGACCCGCACCATGGGCGGCTCGTCCGGTGTGCTGCTGGCGATCTTCTTCTCCGCCGCAAGCCAGGCCGCCGCAGGTGGCGCAAGCTGGCAGAAGTCGCTCGTCGCGGGCCTCGACAAGATGATGGCCTATGGTGGCGCCAAGCCCGGCGACCGCACCATGATCGATGCGTTACAACCGGCCCTCGCCGCACTGGCGAAAGGTGTGGATGTCGCCGCCGCCGCGGCGCGTGTGGGTGCCGATGCAACCGCAAAGATGAAGTCAGCCCGCGCCGGACGCTCCAGCTACGTCTCCGCGTCGAACCTTTCAGGCGTCACCGATCCGGGTGCGGAGGCCGTGGCCTTGTTGCTGGAAGGATTGGCGAAGGGCTAGTCCGCCAGTTCCGCAATCACCGCATTCAGGATTTTCCGCCCGGCTGGGGTCGCCTTCAGCCGGGCGTTCTCGTGCCGCACCAGGCCGAGATCACTGAGCGCCGCAATGCGCCCGGAGGAAATCGGCCGGTTGCTGAGCCGCGCATAGGCCTGGAGGTCAATGCCCTCGCTGATGCGCAAGCCCATCAGCAGCATCTCGCGCGCCTGCTCCTCGGGCGAAACTGTTTCTTCCTGCGCGATCCCATGTCCGCGCGCGGTAACGAGATCCCGCCACGTCTCCGGATGTTTTTCGGCTGCGAGTGCAAGACGGTTGCCGCCATCAATGAGGCGGCTGTGCGCGCCCGGACCGACGCCCGCATATTCGCCGTAGCGCCAATAGAGAAGATTGTGCCGGCTCTCGCCGCCGGCACGCGCGTGATTGGAAACTTCATAGGCCGCCAGGCCCGCCGCCTCCGTCATTTCCTGCGTGAGATCATAGAGGTCCGCCGCCAGGTCATCGCCGGGAACCAGAAGTTTGCCCGCCGCGTGAAGGTCGGCAAAGCGCGTCTCGGGTTCGATGGTCAGCTGATAGAGCGACATGTGGCCCTGCTGCTCGGTGAGCGCGCGGGCCAACTCCTCCCGCCAGCTTTCCAGCGTCTGACCTGGCCTTGCATAGATCATGTCGAAGGACACGCGCGGGAAGATCGACGCCGCAAGACGGAATGCGGCCAGTGCCTCTTCGGGAGTGTGCTGGCGGCCGAGTGCCGTGAGATCGTCCTGATTGAGCGCCTGCACGCCAACCGACACACGGTTCACGCCCGCGCTGCGATAGCCGCGAAAATGCTCCGCCTCCACGCTGGTGGGATTGGCCTCGAGTGTGATTTCGGCATCAGGTGCGACGGGCCAGAGGGCGGCAATCCCATCCAGCACGGTGCCGACGGCGGCCGGCGGCATCAGCGATGGAGTGCCGCCGCCGAAGAAGATGCTGGTGACGGTGCGCCCAGGCGTGCGCGCTTTCATCCAGCGCAATTCATCCACAAGGGACTGCGCGAATCCCGTTGCATCAACGGGCGCGTGCCGCACATGGCTGTTGAAATCACAATAGGGACATTTGGCCTTGCAGAAGGGCCAGTGCACATAAACGCCGAAGGCGCTCACAAGAGATCCTTCATCAGCAAGGCCAGCGCCCGCGCCCGGTGCGAGATGGCATTCTTTTCAGCTGGCGTCAGTTCGGCGAATGTCTTCGTGCCTGCACTGGCCTGCCCATCGGGAACGAACATCGGATCATAGCCATGCCCCAGCGCCCCACGCGGCGGCCAGGTGAGGTGGCCAGGCGCCTGGCCCACGAACACCCGCTCGGTGCCATCTGGCCACAGCACCACAAGCGTGCAGTTGAACGTGGCGCCGCGCTTGTCGGGCGATGTCGCCCCGCGCGCCTGCAACTTCTCCTCCACCGTGCGCATCGCCATGGTCCAGTCACGCGACGGCCCCGCCCAGTCGGCGGTGTAGACGCCAGGTGCGCCATCCAGCGCATCGACGCACAAGCCGGAGTCATCGGCGATCGTGATGAGACCCGAGGCCTCCATCGCCGCCTTGGCCTTGATGCGCGCGTTGCCGATGAAGGTGCTCTCCGTTTCCGCAGGCTCTGCCAACCCCCGCTCTCCGGCGCTCGTCACGGTAACGCCGAGCGGCGCAAAGATCTGCCGGAACTCGTCCAGCTTGCCTTTGTTGTGGGTGGCAATGAGCAGGGTTTCCCCCTTGAGGCTTTTCGTCATCACAGCTTCCAAATTCTCGCTTCGGCAAACTCGACGGAATTGCCCGCCGGGTCGCGCACATAAAAGGATTGCCCGCCGCCCGGCCAGTCCATCACTCTTTCGATGGCGAAACCGTGGGCGGCGAGTTGGTCTTTCCACGCCGCCTGTTCGGCTGGGCTGGCGCGGAAACACACATGCCCCGCCCCTGATGCACCATGCGCCGGCGGACCATCGCCCGTCTGCGTCCGGGTGAAGGCGGGGTTGAACACCAGCAGCATCTGTTCCCCACAGCGGAAGAAGGCAAACCGCTCCGCCATGGCACGATAGGTCTCAAGGCCAAGGACCTCTCCATAGAACCGCCGCGCGGCGGATATATCATCCGCATACAGAACAGTTTCAAGGAGAGGCCCGGCCCGCATCACGCAATCGCCAGCTTCTGCAATGCCACAAGGTCGGCAATGCCCTGCTTGGCCAGGGCCAGCAGGTCGTGCAGCATGGCTTCGCTGAAGGGTTCGCCCTCCGCCGTGCCCTGGATTTCCACGATGCCGCCCTTGCCCGTCATCACGAAATTGGCGTCGGTTCCAGCCGAGGAATCTTCGATGTAGTCGAGGTCGAGTACCGCTTCACCGCCATGGATGCCGCAGGAGATCGCGGCGACATGGTCGCGAAGCGGCGAGGCCGGCAGAAGTCCCCGCTTCATCATCACGCCGATGCAATCGTGCAGTGCCACCCACGAGCCTGTGATGGCGGCCGTACGCGTGCCGCCGTCGGCCTGAAGCACGTCGCAGTCCAGCGTGATCTGCCGTTCGCCCAGTGCCTTGAGATCAACCACGGCGCGCAACGCGCGGCCGATGAGGCGCTGGATTTCCTGTGTGCGGCCGGACTGCTTTCCGCTCGCCGCCTCGCGGCGGGTGCGGTCATGGGTGGCGCGGGGCAGCATGCCGTATTCCGCCGTGACCCAGCCCTTGCCCTGGCCCTTCAGCCATGGCGGCACCTTTTCGTCGAGCGAGGCTGTCACCAGCACGTGGGTATCGCCGAATTTGACGAGGCACGAACCTTCCGCATGCTTTGTGAATCCGCGCGTGAAACTCACGGCGCGCAACTGGTCTGTTTTCCGCCCCGATGGACGCATGATGGTCTTCCCTTTCGATGAAAGCGGCGGTTTAGCCGCAAACATTGACCAAGGCCAAGCCGCTTTCTATCTTTCCCGGCATGACCCTGCTTCCGGCCAAGCCCCTGGTTGAAAAGATGCCCGGGATCGTGGGCCTCGACCAGCGGAGAGGCGACGTTTTCCGGCGTCTGGTTGTAACCTGCCTGAGGACCGGCGAACCCGTGGGCTCGCGCACCATTTCCAAGGTCTTGCCCACCTCGCTCTCGCCCGCCTCGGTGCGGAATGTCATGAGCGACCTGGAGGAGGCTGGGCTGGTCCACGCCCCGCACACCTCGGCTGGGCGCGTGCCCACGGAGGTGGGCCTGCGCTTTTTCGTGGACTCGCTTCTCGAAGTGGGGGCGATCAGTCCTTCCGAGCGGGCCTCCATTGATGCCCAGATCCGCGCCTCCAACCGCCAGCGCCGCACCGAAGACGTGCTGGGCGAGGCGACGACGCTGCTCTCGGGCCTGTCGCAATGCGCCGGAGTCGTGCTGGCGCCCAAGCTCAACACGCGGCTGAAGCACATCGAATTCGTCAACCTCGGCTCTGGCCGCGCCCTGGTGATTCTGGTGGGCGAGGATGGCACGGTTGAAAACCGTGTGGTGGATGTGCCCACCGGATTGCCCGCCGCCGCCTTCATCCGTGCTACCAATTATCTCTCCAGCGTGGCGCAGGGGCGGTCGCTGGATGAGGTGCAGAACCTGATCACGCAGGAGGTGCAGAACCTTCGCGCCGAACTGGACGAGCTTTCCGCCCGCCTCGTGCAGGATGGCCTCGCCGTCTGGGGCGGTGATGCGGCGAGCGACAACCGTTCGCTCATCGTGCGCGGACAGGCGAACCTCCTGGAGAACGCCAGCGCGGTCACCGACCTCGACCGCATGCGCCGGCTGTTCGACGACATCGAGAACAAGCGTGATCTGGCCGAACTCCTGGGCCTCGCCGAGAATGCCGATGGCGTGCGCATCTTCATCGGGTCTGAAAACCGGTTGTTCTCGCTCTCGGGGTCTTCGCTGGTGGCCGCCCCCTTGCGCAATGATCAGGAAAAAATCGTGGGTGTGCTTGGCATCATCGGGCCAACCCGCCTCAACTATGCCCGCATCATTCCCATGGTGGACTATACCGCCAAGGTCGTGGGACGCCTGATTTCCTGACGTGAAAGTCCACTGCCGGGCTTCGGCGTGTCTTGCCGCTGCGCCGCGGGCAAGCTCTTCACTTGATTTTTGCGCTGCAAACCCCGATATGCGGCCAAAATCCACGACATTGCGGAAGACGACATGAACGACACTCCTTCTCAGGCCAACGGACAGGCCAGCGCCGATCTCGAAGCTGCGGCCGACGAACTGCTGGCCCGCGCCGAGGCCGATACGCTGCTGGAGCCGGAAGCCGACCCGCGCGATGCGGAAATCGCCGCGCTGAAGGAAGAAGTGGCCGCAGGCAAGGACCGCCTGCTGCGCTTTGCCGCTGAATCCGAGAACACAAAAAAGCGTCTCGAGCGCGAAAAGGCGGAGGCCACCCTTTATGCCGCCTCGAACTTCGCCCGCGACCTGCTGTCCGTTGCCGATACCCTGGGCCGCGCCCTGGCCACCGTGGGGCCCGACGACCGCCTCGGCATGGACGACAAGACCCAGCGCTTCCTCGAAGGCATCGAGATGACCGAGCGCGAATTGCATTCGGTCTTCCAGCGTCACAATATCCGCAAGCTGGAAACAGTGGGCGCCAAGTTCGACCCCAACTTCCATCAGGCCATGTTCGAAGTGCCGACAGCTGAAAAGCCGCCGGGCACCGTGATGCAGGAAGTCCAGGCGGGCTATGCGGTGGGCGAACGCTGCCTGCGTCCCGCCCTCGTCGGCGTGGCCAAGGCCTCCTGAAGGGCACTTCTCCGTTATCCCTTTTTCCTGTTGAGAACCTGGTGCACCCCGCTGGACAGCTGTGTGTTGCGGGCCCGAACAATGTTGCGGGGGCCAAAATCCACATCAGGGGAATGACCATGGCTGACTACACGCTCAACATCTACAAGGACAAGAAGGGCGAATTCCGCTGGCGCCGTACCGCCTCCAACGGCGAAATCGTCGGCGCCTCGTCGGAAAGCTACGCCGCCAGGAAGGATTGCGAAGCCAACGCCAACCGCAACACCGCCAACGACAAGTGGGAATTCTACAAGGACAAGGCCGGCAAGAACCGCTGGCGCTGCTTCTCCACGGCGAACGGCAAGCAGGTGGGCAAGTCGACGGAAGCCTTCTCCTCTCCCGCCAACGCCAAGAACAACGCGAAGATGAACGGCTGGAAGGGCTGAGGCCCCCCGCGTTCCGTCTCGGATCAGCTTCACAACTGGATCATCATGGCCCGCATCACGCGGGCCATTTTGCGAGTCCTACGCTTCAGTCACGCTGCCGGTCCCGGCATCAAAGGTCAGTGTACGGATCACTTCCTTCGCCGCCGGGTCCATGGGATTGCCGTAGACCTGATAGATCTCCGCACCATGCGTCCAGCGTTCCGCCCGCAACACCGGGGTTACGGCAGTGAGCAGCGCATCGGCGCTGGGACCGAGGAAATAGAGGCACAGCAGCGAGTCAGCGCCGATCAACTCAAACTCATCGAAACACCCCGCGCCTGAAGCGGTGACGGCTTGCGTCAGGGCCTTCACCAGCGCTGCCGCTGCCTCGTCGCTTGGTGCGGCCACGGGGGTGGTGATGCGGAGTTCATGGTCATTGTCCGGTGGGGCATCGGTGCGCTGCACCCATGCCTTGAAAGTCTGCAGGATCTTCATCTCGCCTTACCGCTGCCTCAGCGCTCCAGCACCAGCAGATCGAAATCGGATTCGAGGACAGGCTTGGGGAACTGCAGCACCAGCCTGTCCTTGCCAAGCCGCTCCACCACCGCCACCTGGTTCTCTTCGGCCTTCTCGCCATACTTGCGCGGGCGCTCATCCCAGATGTGCCCCGCCCCGAGATAGATCATGCGCGTGGCGGAGTCCGTGTAGAACCGTCCTTGCGTGCGCTGTGACCCCGAAACCTTTTTCAGGAACCAGCCCGCGCCATCATCGCTGATGACGCATTTGAACGGTTGATAGACCACGAGCGGCAAGCCGCCACCCAACTTGATGGTGCGGCACGTCCATTTGCCCGTGGCATCAAAACCGTCTTCGGTCTTGAGCGGCGTTCCCGCCAGCGCCGCATCGAGAACCTTCACATCCGCAGGCGCACCCTTCGCCCGCGCCTCGGCAACTGTCGCGGCCTTCACGCTATCGAACTGCGCCAGCCGCGCCGTATCCTCAGGCGTGATGATCGTGGGTAGCACACCATCGGCATGAGCCGCGACGGTGAGGCAGGAAAGCAGGATGATGACGCCGGAAAGCCGCATGACGATCTCCACACAGAACAGGGCATTCAGTGTGCAGGATTGGTTCACCGCGCGCAATCACGCCGGCGGCGTCACCCGGCGCAGTGTCAGATTGATCCGCCCGCCATCTTTCAGCAGCGTTGACGTGCCGGGGTAGACGCGGTCGATGCCGTGGTAGGCGAGGCGGGCCGGTCCGCCGAAGGTGAGGACATCGCCAGACGCCAGCTTCACCGATTGCGTCTTGCCGCCCCGCTCCGTGCCACCGATGCGGAAGAGGGCGGTGTCTCCCAGTGAAACGGAAACCACAGGGGCGGAGAGGGCCTGCTCGTCACGGTCCTGATGCAGGCCCATCTTTGCGGTGTCCGCATAGAAAT
>CALMLK010000019.1 GCA_937868035.1 uncultured Alphaproteobacteria bacterium | reverse complement strand
CCAACTCCAACTTCATCATCAACCCGGTGCGCAACTGGACACTGCGCGATACGATCGGTCATTTCACCGTTCCGGTTTCCGTGAGTTATGAAGGCAATCCCGACGAGGTGGCGAAGATGCTCCTCGAGATTGCCTCAAACCATCCCAAACTGATGCGCCATCCGGGACCGGACGTGAACCTCGTCAAGCTCACGCAGCAGGCCATGGAATTCGAATTGGGCGGGCAAGTGCGCAACGTCCTTGACGCCGCCGCCGTCTCCAGCGATTTGCGCATGGAAATCGTGCGCCGTTTCGGCAAGAAACTGCTGCACATTCCGTCAGGCCAGGGGGCCAAGGCAGCGAAATGAACGACCAGGATATCTACGCCCGGTTCAACGAGTTGACCGGCATCGACTTTCTCCGCGAACTCATCGCCAGAGGCGACGCCTCGCCCATGGGCGCAACCATGAACCTCAAGGTGATCGAGGCGGGTGATGGCCTTGCGGTGGTGCAGGGTATTCCCGATGCGCGCTTCTACAACACCATGCGGCGCATGCACGGCGGCTTTGCGGCATCCCTCATCGACACGGGCCTCGGCTGCGCCGTCATGACCAAGCTCGGCAAGGGCGTCGGCTATGGCACGGTTGAACTGAAAGTGAGTTTCGTCCGCAAGATCGACGTGGAAACGGGACCGCTGTTCTGCACCGGCACCGTTCTGCACGCCGGCCGCACCATGCTTACCGCCGAAGCCAAGGTTGCCGACAAGGCGGGCGTGCTTTATGCGCACGGCTCCGGCACGTTTCTGGTGTATCCCAAATGACAATCAATTCCGTCGTCACTGTTGGCAAAGTCCGCTTCGGCAATGCCTTGCCCCTCGCTCTCATCGCGGGGCCGTGCCAGCTCGAAAGCCGCGAACATGCCTTCATGATGGCGGGCCGGCTTCTGGAAATCTGCAGCCGCATCGGCATCGGCCTCGTCTACAAGACATCGTTCGACAAGGCGAACCGCACCAGCCTGTCAGGCCGCCGCGGCATGGGACTGGAGAAATCGCTGGAGATCTTCGCCGACCTGCGCCGCGAGTTGTCGCTGCCCTTGCTCACCGATGTTCACACCGAGGAACAATGCACCATCGTTGCCCCCGTGGTCGACGTGCTGCAAATCCCGGCGTTCCTCTGCCGCCAGACCGACCTGCTGGTGGCGGCGGCAAATACGGGCAAGGTGGTCAACGTCAAGAAGGGCCAATTCATGGCACCCTGGGACATGAAGAATGTGGCCGCCAAGATCACGGGAAGCGGCAATCCCAATGTCATGCTCACCGAACGCGGCGCGAGTTTCGGCTACAACACGCTGGTCTCGGACATGCGCAGCCTGCCGATCCTCGCGGAAACGGGTGCGCCCGTGATTTTTGACGCCACCCACTCGGTACAGCAACCGGGTGGGCAGGGCGCATCATCGGGTGGCGATCGCCGCATGGTGCCCGTTCTGGCCCGCGCCGCCGTGGCCGTGGGTGTGGCGGGCGTGTTCATCGAGACGCACCAGGATCCGGATAACGCGCCGTCCGACGGCCCCAACATGGTGCCGCTCGATCAGTTGGAAGCGCTGCTCCGCAAGTTGATGGCGCTCGACGAGATCGCCAAGCACTGAGCTTCAAAGCTTGTGGCGTTCGATGCCCACCGGCTCGGCATGGGCCACGACCCGCGCCACGTTCTTGATCGCCTCGCCGAGCCTGATCTCAATCCGGTCCACCACATCGTGAACGGCCTGCACGCTCGTCTCCGGCGCAAAGCGGCAATGATAGTGCACGAACAATCCTTCCTCCGTTTGCCGGATGCGGATGTTGTGCAGGTCGCTCAAGGGCTTTTCCTTCTTGGCAAGCCGGGCCAGCTCGGCCCGGATCGTGGTGGAAAGGCGGGCTGAGGGTTCCCGGCCGTGCAGAAGGGCGGGCGGGCTGGGTTCGATGTGGCTCTCCACCTCAACGTCGCCGCCCAGGCCATCGCGGATGGCTGTTTCCAGCGCCGTTGCCTTTTCATGGGCCGTGATGAGCGGCGTCTCGCCGTCCACCTCCAGGTCTAAGCTCACCGCCAGCCGTCCGTCCGTCACCTGCACGGTCACGTGATGAATGGCGGCGTCGTGCACCTGCGCGATGTGCATGATCTTGTCGTGGGCTGACTCGTCGTCAATCTCCACCGGTTGCGTTGAGATGTTCACGTCCGCCGACGGATGCGCCCGGCGGATGGCACGCACCACCTCCTGCTTGATGTCGACGATACGCGAGACATGGAGCGTGCGGGCCACATCGACCGTCAACTCCACGAACAGCGTCGGCCCAGCCGGACGGCAGCGGATGCGCGACACCGAGAGGACGCCATTCACGCCTGTCGCAATCTCCGTGAGGTTGACGGAAAGCCCAGCAGGAGCGGCATCGAGCAGGGTGGCCAGCGTCCGCTTGCCAAGGCCGAACGCGGCATGCGCCACGAACACGGCCACAACAAGGGCGGCCGCCGGGTCCGCCCAGGCAAAGCCCGCCAGGCTCAGCAGCAGGCCCGTGAGCACCGCGCAGGAACTCCACAGGTCGGCCCGGAAATGCAGCGCATCGGCCGCCAGGGCTTCGCTCTGCGTTCTGTCGGCTGTCGCCTGAAGGGCCCGCGAACGGTTGAAATCTATGACGATGGAGGCGACGACAACCGCCAGCACCCACCAACTGATCTCCACTTCGCCGGTGCCACTCGTGAGCCGGTGCAGCGCCTCGTAGACAATCCAGCCCGTGACCCCGAACAGCATGCCTGTTTCGATGAGGGCTGCCACGCTCTCCATCTTGGCGTGTCCGAAGGGGTGGTCGTCATCCGCCGGCCGTTCCGCATAGCGAATCGCAAACAGCGTCACGCCCGTCGCGGCGAAGTCGAGCAGGCTGTGGAACGCCTCGGACAGAAGACCGAGCGAGCCGGAGAACAGGGCGGCAACAAACTTGGCCACGGCCAGCGTGAAACTGGCAAAAAGTGACCAGGTCGCAACCCGGGACTTCTCGCTCATTGCATCCGGCGGGGAGACATTTCCGCCCTGGCCTTCACTATTCATCAAAAAATCCCGTTCACTCGCCTGAATACAACTCAGGATATGTTTGCAATCACAAAAACACGTATATGGTGAATCATGTTTTGTTCACGGAGCGCCCGGAATGACCCACACGATCGTCCACAATAGCCGTCCTACCGTTACCGCGTTCCAGTCACTCGCACCCATACCCCATGATCCCCGCCAGACCGCCCAATATATCGCGGATATGGTGCTGGAGTTGCGCAACATGTCCAAATCAGAAGGATTCGGCACGCTGCAGGGGCTCCTTGAACTGGCCTATTACGAAGCCTTTACGGTGGCACACAAGGTCGAAATGCCACCGGGTGAAGAGGAATATCTGGAGAGCCTGGCGCAGGATGTGAAACGCGAGGCGAAATAGACGTGGGGAGAGCCGGGGCCCTCAATCCGCCATGTCGTCTGCCTTGGTCCGGTTGGCCACGTGGCGCTCGCGGAAGAATATGTAGAGGCCTGCAGACACGATGAAGGCCGCGCCGATCCACGTTGCCGTGTCGGGCAACTGGCCCCAGATCAGGAACCCGAAGACCGTGGCCCAGACCAGCGAACTGTAGGAGAAGGGCGCGACCACGCTGGCCGGGGCGTGTCGGAAGGCGCGGATCAGGAAGAAGTGGCCGAGAGCGCCCGCGAACCCGCTGCCGATCATCAGTGTCCAGCCGACGACATCCGGCGTCGTCCAGTTGGTCGGCAACAGCACGCTGGTGACAAGCGCACCGCCCGCCGCTGTATAGAGCAGGCTCGTCAGCGGATCATCAAAGCGCACCTGCCGCGTGGCGATCTGGTACGAGGCGTTGGTGAAGGCCGCGCCGAGAAGAAACAGCACACCCGTCGAGAATGATGAGTCGAGCGAACTCCATGGCTGCACCACGATGACGGCTCCGATGAAGCCGAGCCCGATGCCCACCCAACGGCGCAAGCCCACCGTTTCCCCCAGCACCGCAATCGACAGCATCGTCACCAGAATGGGCGTGAGGAACATGATGGTGGTTGCCGTGGCCAGCGGCAGATGGCTGATCCCCGCATTGAACAGGCCCGTGGTGGCCATCAGCAACACCGAGCGCGTCACCTGCACACCCGGCACGGTGCTGCGCGCAAGTGCAGGCAACTGCCGGCCGCAGAGCAGAACCGCAAACACGGTGGCGAAGAAGAAGCGCGCCCATGTCACCTGCACCAGCGAGTAGTGCTCCATCGAATATTTCATGATGGTGTCGAGAGAGATGAAGCACACCATCGTCGCCAGCATATAGGCGATGCCGACGACGCGGTTCTCGCTCGCGTCCCGCACGGGCTGGGTCATGGTGTTCAGCGCGGCAGCGTCGTTGAGCCCATCAGGTATTCATCAACCGCACGCGCCGCCTGCCGCCCTTCGCGGATGGCCCAGACCACAAGTGACTGGCCACGACGCGCATCGCCAGCCGCGAAGAGCTTGTCGACGGACGTCTTGTAGTCCTTCACGTTGGCCTCCACGTTGCCGCGCGGATCGAGCTTCACCGCCAGGCTCTTCAGCATGCCCTCGTGCACGGGATGGACGAAACCCATGGCGAGCAGCACCAGATCGGCCTTCAGTTCAAACTCAGTGCCGGGCATGGGTTTCATGTCGGTCCCGGCGCGGGCGCACTGGAGAGCCTTCACCTTGCCGTCCTCGCCGCGGAAGGCGGTGGTGAGCACGGAGAAATCACGCTCCGCACCTTCCTGGTGCGAGGAGGAGGTGCGCAGCTTCATCGGCCAGTTCGGCCATGTCAGCTCCTTGTTCTCCTTTTCCGGCGGCTTCGGCATAATCTCGATCTGCGTCACCGAAAGCGCCCCCTGGCGGATGGACGTACCGATGCAATCCGATCCCGTATCACCGCCGCCGATCACCACCACGTGCTTGCCGTTGGCAAGGATTGGCTTGTTGTCGAGCGGCGTTTCCTGGCCCACGCGGCGGTTCTGCTGCGGCAGGAATTCCATGGCATAGTGCACGCCATCAAGGTCGCGTCCCGGCACCGGGAGATCGCGTGACTTTTCCGACCCCGCGCAGATCAGCACCGCATCGAAGGAGTCGATCAGCTGCCGCGCATCCTGCGTGACGCCGATGTGGGCGCCGTAATGGAACGTGACACCTTCCGCCTCCATCTGCGCGATGCGGCGGTCGATCAGGTGCTTCTCCATCTTGAAATCGGGAATGCCGTAGCGAAGCAGGCCACCCGCCTTGGCGTTCTTCTCGAACAGGTGGACGCTGTGTCCGGCCCGCGCCAGCTGTTGCGCCGCCGCAAGACCGGAAGGTCCGCCGCCCACGACCGCCACCTTGTGGCCAGTCTTTTCAGCAGCCACCAGCGGCTTGAGCCAACCCTTTTCCCACGCCTTGTCCACGATCGCGCATTCGATCGTCTTGATGGTGACGGGCGTGTCCTCGATGTTCAGCGTGCAGGACGCTTCGCACGGGGCAGGGCAGACCCGGCCGGTGAACTCCGGGAAGTTGTTGGTGCTGTGCAGGTTGCGCGAGGCTTCTTCCCACATGTCGTTGTAGACGAGGTCATTCCAGTCCGGGATCTGGTTGTTCACCGGACAGCCGTTGTGACAGTAGGGAATGCCGCAGTTCATGCAGCGCGCCGCCTGGCTGCGCGTCCCTTCGTCACCCAGCGGGATCACGAATTCGTTGTAGTTGCGCACGCGGTCCGCCGCAGGCGCATACTTGCGGTCCTGCCGGTCGATCTCAAGAAAGCCCGTGATCTTGCCCATGATTATGCGCTCCTCTTCACGCCGACCGTGAGGCCGTCACTTGTTTCCTGTGCCTTTTCCAGTTCCGCCAGCGCGCGGGCATATTCCACCGGCATGACCTTCACGAAACGCGGCAGGTAGCTTGCCCAGTTGTCGAGAATGGCCTTCGCCTTGCCGGAACCCGTGTAGCGATGGTGACGGACCAGCAGTTCATGGATGCGCGCCGCATCGTGGCGATCCATCTTCGAGGTGATATCCACGAGACCGTGGGACTGCATGTCGCCGCCCGAATGCTGGTGCTTTTCGAGCAGTTCTTCCTCCTCCGGCACAGGTTGCAGGTCGACCATGGAGAGGTTGCAGCGCTTCTCGAACGTCTTGTCCTCGTCCAGCACATAGGCCACGCCGCCGGACATGCCGGCCGCGAAATTGCGGCCCGTGGGCCCGATCACCAAAACGCAGCCGCCGGTCATGTATTCGCAGCCGTGGTCGCCCGTGCCTTCCACGACGGCCACCGCACCCGAATTGCGCACGGCGAAACGTTCACCCGCCACGCCGCGGAAATAGGCCTCGCCATTGATGGCGCCGTAAAGCACGGTGTTGCCCACGATGATCGACTCTTCCGGTTTGAAGCCCGTCTTCGCCTGCGGCTTGATGATGATCTTGCCGCCCGAAAGGCCCTTGCCGACGTAGTCGTTGCCTTCACCGGTCACGTCCAGCGTCACGCCATGGGCAGCCCAGGCGCCGAAGCTCTGGCCGGTCACGCCGTTCAGCTTCACCGTGATCGTGTCCTCGGGAAGGCCCGCATGGCCAAAGCGCGAGGCCACTTCGCCGGAGAGCATGGCGCCCGCCGTGCGGTTGTTGTTCTTGATGCGCGCCTCGATCACCACGGGCTTGCGATTTTCGAGAGCGGGAGCGGCCTTGGCGATCAACTCCCGGTCCAGCACGGTTTCAAGACCATGGTCCTGGTCCTGGATGCGGCGCGTGGCGATGGGCCCCGTCACATCCGCCTTGGCAAACAGCTTGGTGAAGTCCAGCCCCTTGGCCTTCCAGTGCGAGATGGCCTTGCGGGTGTCGAGCCATTCGGTCTTG
>CALMLK010000018.1 GCA_937868035.1 uncultured Alphaproteobacteria bacterium | reverse complement strand
GTGATCTCGTGTTCAGAGAACGAGATCGAGGATCCCGATATTCCCCCTCACCTCTCCGGCTGCGGCGAGAAGGACAAGAAGTGCCATGCGGCCTATCGCAAGCACTTCAACGCGGTGATCAAGCCGATCCATGACAATTTCAACGCCTTCCTGACCTCCGTGGGCGAGAAGCGCTATCCCATCGGGCAGTTCTTTGAGGCGAGCCCGCACATGAACATCCTGCTCTATCCGAGTGCCGTGAAGTTCAAGCGCAAGCACAAGCTCTCGACCAAGCAGTTCCAGTATCTGGAAGGATGCGTACGCAAGGACGCGCCATACACGGTGCCGACCTTCAAGGCCAACGACGACAAGCCCCTGCTCTACGTGAGCTTCGGTTCGCTGGGCTCGGGTGATACCGAGCTGTTGAAGCGGCTCATCGCGTCGATCAGCAAGATGCCTGTGAGGGCTCTGGTCAATGTCGGCGACTACAAGGATCAGTACACGGAGCTTCCGCCCAACGTGATCATCGACAGCTGGTTCCCGCAGCCCTCGGTCATCCCGCTGGTCGATGGCGTCATCCACCATGGCGGCAACAACTCCTTCACCGAGTGCCTCTATTTCGGCAAGCCGGCGATCATCATGCCCTATGTCTGGGACGGGCACGACAACGCCACGCGCGTGCAGGAGACGGGCCACGGCTTCAAGATGGACCGCTACGCCTGGAGCGATGCCGAGATGCAGGACAAGATCATGGCCATGCTGACAGACAAGAAGATGAAGGCGAAGCTGAAGAAGACCTCAAAATCCATGCGCGCCAAGCACGGCCCGACCAAGGCGGCGAAGGTGATCGACGGCCTGCTGAAACGCAAGATCGCCTGATCAATCCCGTGCAGGCGGTGCACCAAGGGGGCTTGCACACCGCCTGCACGGGCCGTGGTCTCACCGGGCTGCGGACTTCGATTTCTCGGCGTCACGCAGCGCCTGGGCACAGGTTTCGCAGCAGACTTCAACCGTCTTCTGGCCGATCGTCACCATGATGGGCTTGTCGCCCACATCGTCGTCGCAAGCTGCACAGGTCTTCGTGGTCATGTCATTCTCCATTGCCCTGCATGGGCGAGGTCACATCACCATTGCTGTTGAGCCCGCGCTGTCAGATTATTTCGTGAGATGGACGCTGCGGCGGAATTCGGCCGGAGACATGCCGTAGGCCTTGCGGAAGGCAAAGGTAAAATGGCTGTGGCTTGAGAAGCCAAGATCAAGCGCCAGCAAAGTCAGATCCTCGTAGCGGGGGAGGAGATCGAGGGCGCGGGCCAGGCGCAGGTTCATCTGGTAGCGGTAGAGCGGCATGCCTTCGACCTGACGGAAGACCTGCGTGAGATACACAGGCGAAACGCCCACTTCCTTTGCCACTTCCGCCAGTGTCCAGCGGCGCGCCAGATCGGACGACAGCGCAAGCTTGGCACGGTCTGCCAGTTTCTGCAGGCCCCAGCTTCCGCGCGAAGCATGCGAGGTGCGTTCGCCGAGCGCGCGGCGGACCAGCGTGAGTGCCAGCATCTCGCCCTCCAGCGCATCGGCAACGCCTTCGCGCAGTCCGTGCCGCAGCATGGCGACGAGCGCCTGTGTGCGCGGATCAATGCGGCGGCGCTGCTTCTGGAAGGCCAGCGGCCCTTCGCTCTTCATCTCCGAAGGCCGGGCCAGTTCCGCGAGAACATCTTCGGCCACGTGCAGAGACAGGCTTGAATCACCGCCATCGACCGGGTGGCTCACCTGGTATTCCTCGCCGCCGTTGAAGAAGAGCACCTGGTTTGCCTCCGCCACCGACTCGGTCTTCCCCACATGGCGCACGTAGAGGCCGCGGTAGGGGAAGACGAGATGGGTGCGCGTGCCGCATTCCGTGGCACCGCGGTGACGCGCACCACAGGTGCAAACGACATCATCCAGACTCACCATGTCTGTAGCGAGAAGCTGCCGCTGGTGGAATTGCTCCATGTTCCTCTATTTCCAGCGGTCGGGGCGGACCGCGCGATCAATGTCGGAGCGCGTGAGGCCGATGTCCTTGAGCTGGGACTCGCTCATGCGCTCCAGCATGTGAATCTCCTGGCGTTCCCGGAACCAGCGCGTGACGCGGGCAATGTAGGAGCCGGTGCCGGTGCGATGGCGGGGCGCGGACAGGCTCTTTGAAGCATGTGCCATGGTATCATCCTCCTCATGGAATGAGGCAGAGATAAGCATGGGCCCATGTCGGCTGCTGTCAGCATCTTTAGGATAGCGAAGGCCTGCGCCCCATTCTATACAGGCGCGGTCGTTTCAACTTGTGCTCGCACCCACCCCATGCCCACCAAATTCGATTCCTCCGCGCCGCATCTGGAAGGCCCGGCCAGCTATGCCGGCCCGCTCAAGGACTGGGGCCACCAGCCCAATCCGATTGAGGGCAACTCCAAGTCGGATGGCGTGCTGCTGTACAAGGGGCCTGACAACCAGCCGGAATGCGGCTTGTGGCAGGTGACGCCGGGCACATGGCCGCTGCACATTCCACGCGATGAGCTGTGCCACTTCGTTTCCGGCCGCGCCACCTACACGCACGAGAGCGGCGAGTTAATCGAGATCATCCCCGGCACGGTGGTGCTGTTCAAGGCTGGATGGAAAGGCACCTGCAAAGTGCACGACACATTGCGCAACGTTTACATGCTGAGCTGACCCATGACCCTGAAACTCGGCTCCTCCGCCCCCCATCTCGTCCATCCGGAAAGCTACGCTGGCCCGTTCAAGGACTGGGGTGACATTCCCACCATGATCGAGGGCAAGAGCCGCACGTCCGGACTCGTTCTGCACAAGGGGCCGAACGGCGAAAGCGAAACGGGCATCTGGATCTGCACGCCCGGATACTGGAACTGCCACGTCACCCACGACGAGTTCTGCCATTTCCCGCTGGGCCGCTGCACCTATACCCATGAGAGCGGCGAAGTGATCGAGATCGTGCCCGGCACGGCGGCCTTCTTCCCGCAGGACTGGAAGGGCACCTGCCGCGTGCACGAGACGATCCGCAAGGTCTACATGATCCGCTGACTCAGCGGACGCGCTCGATCTCCACGCCCACGCTGCGGGCGTTGGGAATGATGTCGGGTTTTTCCACGCGCACACGGGCAGCCATGACGCGGGCATCCTTCAGGCAGCTTTCGGCGATCTTCTCGCACAGTGTTTCCACGAGGTTGGTGTGACCGGCGGCGACGATCGCCTCCACCTTCTTCACAACCACCTCGTAGGACACGACGTGGCTGATGTCGTCATCGCCCGAGCCTTCCTTCACGGAGAGGTCGATGTTGACGATGACCTTCTGCGCTTTCACCTTTTCCTGTTCGTAGATGCCGATGAAGGCGCTGATTTCGAGGTCGCGCACGAAGACGTGGCGCAGGCGCTGGGCGGCGCTGGCCACGTGGTGCGAAATCATGGGCTTTCTGGCCATGGTGCTATTCCTGAACGTCCACCACATCGGGGGTTTGCCAGACGAGGTGCTGGCCGCCGTCCAGCGCGATCATCTGCCCGGTGAGGGCTGGCTGTGACAGTATGAATTTCGCCGCTTCGGAGATTTCCCGGGGCGACGTGCCACGCCCCAGAAGCGTCAGGCGGGCCTGTTTGTCGAACTCCGCCTGGTCCATGCGGGCGCTGGGCAAGGCCGGTCCCGGACCAATGGCG
>CALMLK010000017.1 GCA_937868035.1 uncultured Alphaproteobacteria bacterium | reverse complement strand
GATTTGCGTACGTGACTGGAGTTCAGACGTGTGCTCTTCCGATCTCTGCTCGGCAATGGCGCCATAAAGCGAGGGATCACCGGAATGAACCCGCGCAACATCCTGACCCGCTTCATGGGCAGCCTTGATGTGGCCGATGATCTCGTCGAGATGCATGGGCGCGGTGTCCCGAACAACGGCACCGGCGGGTGCCGCCTTCACGATCTCTTCCGGCACAAGTGAACCCGCATAGAGGCAGACCGGGCAGGACTGGATCAGCTTCAGCCCCCGCACCGTGATGAGATCGGGTGCGCCCGGTCCGGCGCCGATGAAATGAACGGTCATAGCGGTTCCATCTTCTTCGCGTATCCACGCGGCGTATAGGCATAGGTCTGGCCGTCGCCCCGCACGATGGCCTTCGATTGCGAGGAGCCGACCATCACCAGCGTGAGCATGTCGACGTCTTCGGCGCGGAATTGATCGAAGCGGATGATCCGCACCTTTTCTTCGGGACGGCCAAGGTTGGAGGCCAGCACCACTGGCGTGTCTGGCCGGCGGTGCGGGCGCAGGATGTCGAAGGCCTTGACGATCTGGTCCGTGCGCTTGAGCGATCGCGGATTGTAGAAGGAAATCACGAAGTCGCCCGCGGCCGCCGCCGTGACGCGCTGGACGATCGTTTCCCACGGCGTCAGCAGGTCCGAGAGCGATATGCAGCAAAAGTCATGACCGATGAGCGCGCCTGAGCGGGCGCTGCCCAACTGGAAGGCCGAGACGCCGGGATGCACCTCGACGGCGATGCGGCACGGTTCGCGGTCGATCAACTCGTAGACGAGTGCTGCCATGGCAAAAATGGCCGGATCACCAGAGCACACCAGCGCCACGCGCTTGCCTTGCCTGGCGAGGTCGATGGCATGGCGGCAGCGCTTCTCTTCATCGCCGAGCGGAAAGTCGTGGCGCGTCTTGCCGTTGCGCAGATGTTCGACGAGATCAAGGTAGAGCGAATAGCCCACCCATTCCGTCGCGGACCATAATTCGAGATCGACCTGCGGCGTCATCAGCGCACTGTCCCCGGGACCGATGCCGACGACCGCCACGGAACCGCGCTGCCGCCCCTGCGGGTCGGTCAGATCGTCGTGCGAGGCCGCCTGCGCAATGGCAATGGTGGCCCGCTTGCTCTTCACCTTGGGAACGATGAGCTTCCCCTTCGGACCGGCAAGCGCAAGCGCTGCGGCCTCAGCCACACCGGGCACGCCCACTTCCTGTTCCACCACGGCGGATGGCGTGACAAGGCGCGGCGCCTCCGCCTTCAACTGCTCTGCCGTGAAGAAATAGACATTCTCGAACTGGTTGATGGCCGGCTCGTCTTCCTTGAGGTCGATGGAGCCGTAGTGATGGATGGATTGCGGCGCGATGTTGTGCTGCACCAGCGTATCATCGAGAAGTTTCTTGACCTCCGCCGGGTCTGTGCCGCGTTCGCAGCCGATCCCCACCGACAGCACAAGGGGATGATAGACGAGGTGCCGCGGCCCGCCCGCCGTGCGGTAAATGGTGACGTCCTGCCGGATGTCTTCTCCCCGCAGGCGCGCGGCGGCGGCGGCCTTGTGGTCATCCGGGTTGGCGAGCACCGCACCGGAAGGCGCATCAAGGGCCTCGCCGAACACCACGTCGCTGGCGGTCGTGACAGCCGCATGGCCACCGGTTGCGGATGCAATCCTGCGCGCCAGGTCATTCGCACCGGAATGACCGCCGGTGAGCGGAACGACGCTGGAGCCATCTTCCGCCACTGCAACGACAGGGGCTTCGCGGGACTTGTCCTTGAGGCGCGGAGCAACAGCGCGGATCAGGATTCCGGCGGCACACACGCCCACCACGGCCTTCGCGAAAATGAAGGCGCGGGCCATGGCCTGCGTCGCTTTCTCGAAATGAATGTCCGCGCCTTCAAGCCCTTCCGGCCCGTGAATGAGGCCACCCACGCTGTCCTTGATCTTGCGGGCCGTGGGCAGGGCGGAAGGACCCAACACAAAAATGGCAATCTGGCGGGTTGCCATCTCAGGTCCTCACGATGATCGTTGTGAAATAGGGCAGGGCATCATCCGCGATCTCGTCAACAGGCTGGATCACCTCGTCCTCCTGCGTGGCCTTGGTCACGGCGGTGGTGTTGAGCACGAGCACCCCGTTCTGGCGCATCCGG
>CALMLK010000016.1 GCA_937868035.1 uncultured Alphaproteobacteria bacterium | reverse complement strand
CAGGCTTTGTGCTGCATGACCCGGTCC
Source organism: uncultured Alphaproteobacteria bacterium (assembly GCA_937868035.1). Taxonomy (GTDB): domain Bacteria; phylum Pseudomonadota; class Alphaproteobacteria; order Rhizobiales; family Aestuariivirgaceae; genus Aestuariivirga. The sequence continues at coordinate 2,445 of CALMLK010000016.1, read as the reverse complement.
GCCACCGCTTCTACCGGCTGTCTTCCGCACTGGCGCGGATCCTGGTGCGGGGCGCGCCAGCAGGCGGAGCGGCTGAGGCACAGGAACTCGCCGACTTTCTGAAACGCCAGCGGCTTGTGGAAGGTGCCATGTCCGCAGGACTGTTGCAGGAATGGCAGGCCCAGCAGCAATCCGTGCCGGCGCGCATTCTCCATTCCTATCTTTCGTTCCGCATTCCGCTGGTCAATCCGCAACCGTTCCTGGATGCCCTGTTGCCGGTGGCGCGATTGCTGGCGTCGCGGATGGTGATTGCCTTCGTGCTGCTGTCGGCTCTGCTTGGCCTCTATTTCGCGGGGCGGCAGTGGGATCACTTCAAGGCGACCTTCATGGACTACCTCACGCCGCAGGGTGCGCTGCTCTATGGCGTGACGCTGACGGGACTGAAGGTGTTCCACGAGTTGGGACACGGCTTCACGGCGCGGCACCATGGCTGCAACGTGCCGGTGATGGGCATCAATTTTCTTGTGATGACACCGATGCTCTACACCGACGCCAGCGATGCATGGCGGCTGCCATCGCGGAAGCAGCGCTTCCTCATCGGCGCTGCAGGCGTGCTGACGGAGATGGCCATTGCCAGTCTGGCGCTGCTGCTGTGGGCCTTCCTGCCGGACGGGCCTTTGCGCTCCGCCACATACTTCATTGCGGCGACGGCGTGGATCATGAGTCTCACCGTGAACCTGTCGCCGTTCATGCGCTTTGATGGCTACCACATGCTGGTGGATGCAACGGGTCTGCACAGCATCGGCCCGCGGGCCTTTGCGCTGGCGACGTGGCAGTTGCGCGACCTGCTGTTCCAGACGGGAGAACCGCTCCCCGAATTTCATCCGCCGGGGCGGCGGCGGGCACTGGTGGCGCTGGCCGTGGGCACATGGATTTACCGGCTCACTGTGTTCGGAGGAATTGCCGTGCTCGTCTATCACATGTTCCCGAAGGCCGTGGGCCTGCCGCTCGGGTTCATCGAGATCCACTGGTTCATCGTGAAGCCGGACCTCCGTGAACTGATGAATTGGAAGGAGATGTGCATGAAACGGCTGCTGGGCACACGACGTTCGCGCATGGTGCTGGGAGGGTTGGCGCTGCTGACACTTCTCGCGGCCCTGCCGCTGGACCGCCATGTGGCGGTGCCGGCTGTTCTCACGCCCGCGCAGGAGGCCCGCCTCTATGCAGCGGAGCCCGCGCAATTGCGGTCCCTGCAGGTGAAGCCCGGCGACGCCGTAAAGGCAGGAGAGGTGCTGGCCGTTTTGCAGGCGCCGGAGATTGCCTATCGCCGGCAATCGGCCACGCTCAGGCTTGCCATCACCGAGGCCAAGCTGGCGCGGCTGGCGGCGGACGCGCAGGACCGGGCGCAACTCCGCATCCTCACCGACGAGCGCGCGGCCATCACGGCCGAACTGGACGGTCTTTCGGCACGGGAGGAGCGCCTTGTCCTGCGCGCGCCCTTCGATGGCGTGGTGGCTGAGCGCATGGAGGCGCTGGCGCCGCCGCAATGGGTCGCACCCGAACAGATGCTGTTGCAGGTGGTTGCGCCAAAAGGTGCCGTCATCAACGGCCTTGTGGCCGAGCGGGAGTCGGGGCGGTTGTCAGCCGGGGCCGGGGCGCGTTTCATCGGCGATGACGGGGCGACATCGGCCGTGACGGCGCGGCTCGCGGTGATCGGCAATCCGGGCGGGGCGGGGCCGGCGGTTGCCTATCTTTCGGCGCGCCAGGGCGGCTCGATTCTCACGGCGCCGGAAGGTGCCACGGGGCGGGAGGTGCCGGTGCAGGGCTATCTGCCGCTGATCCTGGCCGCCGACGGGCCCGCGCCCCCCATGGCGCGGCGGGGGCAGGTGGTGGTGGAAGCGGCCCCGCAGAGCCTCCTCGGATTCGTTCTGGGGCGGGTGGTGACGGTTGTCCTGCGCGAAAGCGGGTTCTGATCCCCAGAATCAGTGTGGTGGCGGGCAACCCTTTGTGCGCGCGGGCTTTTCCCACTGGGCAAAAGAGGGCTTGCAAACGGAACTAAAATAGAACATACACGAAACACCGGTGGAACTTGCTGCCGGGTCTGTCAGTTCAATTGCTTCATCGCCACCCCAGTGAAATAAGGATCGGGAACAATGGGTCAAGCTGCTCTCCGGGTTGTTGAGAATTCCATGGACAAGAACAAGGCGCTGGATGCTGCGCTGAGCCAGATCGAACGGGCGTTCGGCAAGGGCTCGATCATGCGCCTCGGCGAGGGCGACGCGGTCGCCGAGGTGGCGACGGTGTCGACCGGCTCGCTCGGCCTCGACATCGCGCTCGGCATCGGCGGCCTGCCGCGCGGCCGCATCATCGAGATCTACGGGCCGGAATCCTCCGGCAAGACCACGCTGACCCTGCAGGTCATCGCTGCGGCACAGCGCGCCGGCGGCACTGCTGCCTTCGTCGATG
>CALMLK010000015.1 GCA_937868035.1 uncultured Alphaproteobacteria bacterium | reverse complement strand
AGCTTCTCTTCCTGAAGGAGAAATATCGCCCCCGGGACGATTGGCGCGTCTTCTTTGACAAGGTGGGATCACCCATCAGCACCAGGCACGAACGCATCGTCTTTTCCGACCAGCAGCCTCTCCTCGATGCTGCCGTGTCTGGTCAAGGTGTCGGACTCGGTTGGCTTGGCATGACGGATCATTTCCTGGCGATGGGTTCGCTTGTCAGACCCATTGGGCAGGAGGTGCGGACGCATCGCGCCTTCTATCTGGTTGCGCCCCGCACCATGAAGCTCACTCACATGGCGGTGCAGTTTCGCGACTGGATGATTGAGGAAGGCCGCGTCATTCAATCGCGATGGGAACAGAACAGCCGGACGGCTTCGTCCAAAGTGAATATGAGGCCCTAGGCTTCCAGGCTCTTCAGTGTTGCAATCATGACGTCGCGCTTGGTCTTGTCCCAGTTTCGAAGCGGCTTTCTCACAAATCCCGTGCCGTAACCACGATGGTGGGCGGCAGCGAGCACGGCCTGCACATACTCCGTGGTCCAGATGTGGAGGAGGGAGGGCAACATCTTCTTCCACAGGGCCAGCGCCTCGGCATATCGCCCATTGTTCACGTGATTGTAGAGCGCCACAGCTTCGTGAGGCATGTAGTTGGCGCCGCCCCAGATCACGCCCACGGTGCCGGCCATCAGTGCATAGACTGTTGTCGTGTCGGCACCATTCAACACCTTGCAGTCGGTCTGCAGATAGCGCTGGTGGGTGCAGAGGTCGCCGCCGCTGTCCTTGATGTAGTTGAAGTTCTTCAGTTCACTCAGGCGAACAAGCAGTTCCGGAGAAACAGAAAGACCCGTGGCTTGCGGAATATTGTAACCCACGATGTCGATGCCGACCGTGGCATCAATGTCGCGATAGAAGGCCAGGATTCCGTCATCATCCTGCGGGCCTTCCAAATAGGGCGGAAGGATCATCAGGGCGTTTGCCCCGGCCTTTTCCGCATGACGCGACCGGCGCACCACCTCATCCATGTTGAGCGCGGAGCTTTGGCAGATGGCATTGCACCGGCCGTTGATGCGCTTGATGCCAACTTCATAGAGCTTGTTGGCTTCCGCCTCGGTCAGGTAAGGGTGCTGCCCCGTGCCCGCGCCAAGAACGAGGCCATGAACACCGGCGTCGATATAGACATCGATGAGCCGTTCCCAATCGGAATAGTCGATCGACCCGTCCTCTCTGAACGGGGTCTGCATCGCCAGATTGATACCGGCAAGATTGGCCATGTGATGTCCTTTCAGGTTTCCCGTCCGGCCTTGTAGAACCGGTAGGCAGTGGTGGCGCGCACGCCGATCTCGGTCATCCAGGCGGGATAACCATAGTTCGGCTTGGGGCGACGGTTCAGAATGTCGATCGTTCGTGAGCGCTGCCCTACGGCGAGTTCCGCCAGCGCCTTGCCGAAGGCGGCGCCTCTTGCAACGCCGGTGCCATTGCAGAACGCCGCGCCATAGACGCTGTCGGCCAATTCGCCGAACACCATGCCGCCGTTTTCAGCCATGGTGAGAAGCCCGCCCCACGTATGCTCGTAACCGATATGGGCAAGCTCGGGATAGCGTCTCTGGAAAGCAACGAGGTGATGCGGCCTGCAAACGGCAATGTCGGCGTCGCTGGAGACGAAGTTGCGCGCATAGGAATACACATTGCGCAGGAACAGCCGGTTGTCCGCCGTCAGGCGCATGGTGGTGCCGAAACTTTCCGCCGGGATGACGCCGAACGGACCGCTTGCACCCACTTGCTTGAGTTCAGCAGCCGTAAGCTGTCGCGTCATCGAGCCATAGGTGTAGACGGGAATGGCGGTGTTCGGAAAGAAACCACACTTCGTGAGATAGGCTGAATTGCACAGGAAGATTTTTTTTGCCCGGATGGTGCCCGCGGGCGTCTGGCACACGTGGGGTGAGCCGTAGGCGATGTCCTCGACCGGTGTCTGTTCATGGACGGACACATTGGGCGGCAGTCTCTCCATCGCTCCGACGAGATACTTGGCCGGCTGCATGAGGATCGTGCCCGGCGTGTGAACGGCAGCGAAGTAGTGCTTCGATCCCGTCCGGGCCTGGATCTCCTCCTTGCTGAGCCAACTGTGCGCCTTGCCGATTTGCGTCAGGGCCGCCGACATTTCCTCAAGGCAGCGGAAGCCCCGGTCGGTCGCGGCAGCGTGGTATTTGCCCGATGGGTCCCAGTCGCAGTCCACACCGAACTCTTCAACCGCCTGCCGGATGTAGGCGATGCCTTCCACGTTGACGTGAAATTCCTCTTCGTTGCCCACCTTGTCTTCCGCAAAGTGCTTGTTTCGCGGGTTGTGCGCGAGGTCGATGGCAAAGCCCGCGCAACGGCCTGCGGCACCATCGCCGATGCGGCCGGCGTCAACCAGTACGACGCGCGCATCCGGCGCAATCTCTCCCAGGCGGCGCGCA
>CALMLK010000014.1 GCA_937868035.1 uncultured Alphaproteobacteria bacterium | reverse complement strand
CCTCAACGCCAAGTCGCCGAATTCGGAAGAAGCCAAGAAGTTCCTGGACTGGGTGGGATCGGAAGAGTTCGCCAATCTCTACGCCAATGCCCTCCCCGGCTTCTTCCCGCTCTCCAACGCCAAGGTCACCCTGTCGGATGACGTGGCGCAGGAGTTCGTGAACTGGCGCGGCACGTGCAAGTCGACGATCCGCAACAGCTACCAGATCCTGTCGCGCGGAACGCCGAACCTCGAAAACGAGATGTGGAACGTCTCCGCGCAGGTGCTGAACGGCACCATGCAGCCGGATGCGGCCGCCGCCCAACTCGAGGACGGCCTCAAGAAGTGGTACGCGCCGCACCAGAAGTAATCTTCTTCACACCATCAGTCCTTCCCGCGAACCCCGCGGGAAGGACGTTCGTGACAACTCACCCGCCAGATGGTGAGGCACAGCCCAGGGACACATGGAAACGGCCCCACCCCGCCCCGCGCAAACCACCGGCATCGTCGGCATGTCCAGCGCCGCCTATGCGCGCGTGCTTGTCTTCTTCCTTGCCCCCGCCGTTCTGGTCTACACGCTGTTCTCGGTCTATCCGCTTGTCGATACGATCGTCAGTTCCTTCTATGACAAGCAGAACGACGGCTCATATGTCTATGCCGGCTTGCGGAACTTCTCCACGCTGCTGAGCGACCCCACGTGGTCGAAGCCGTTCTGGAACGCGTTCTGGAACAATGTGAAGTTCTTTCTCATCCACATGCTGGTGCAGAACCCGATCGGTCTCCTCCTCGCGGCGCTGCTCAGTTTGCCCGTGCTACGTTTCCGCACCGCCTACCGCACTTTGATCTTCATGCCGACGATGCTGTCGGTCGTCATCATCGGCTTCACCTGGCAGCTCATCCTGTCGCCGCTCTGGGGCATCGCCAAGATGTTCCTGCAAACTTTCGGACTCGGCTTCCTCTTCGGACCCTGGCTCGGCGAAGAGTCGACGGCGCTGATCACCATCTCGCTCATATCGGTGTGGCAGTTCGTCGGCATTCCGATGATCCTCATCTACACGGCGCTTCTGGCGATTCCCGACGAACTGATCGACGCTGCGACAGTGGACGGGCTGAACCAGTTCCAGGCCTTCGTGCACGTGAAGCTGCCACTGATCGGGCCCACGATCGGGCTCGTCTCGGTCCTCACCTTCGTCAACAACTTCAACGCCTTTGACCTCATCTACGCGATGAAGGGTGCACTCGCCGGACCCAACTTCTCCGCCGACATCATGGGTACGCTGTTTTATCGCGTCTTCTTCGGCAACCAGTTGCAGCTTGGTGATGTTTCCATGGGCGCCACGATTGCCACCATGATGTTTCTCATCATCCTGTGCGGCCTGATGGTCTATCTCTTCGTCGTGCAGCGGCGCATCCAGAGGTATTCGTTCTGATGCGCAAGCCCGTCTCAGCCTTCGCCGTGCACGGCATCCTGGCGCTCTACACGGCGCTGGCGCTGTTCCCGATCGTCCTCGTGATCATGAACAGTTTCAAGGCGAAGCGGGCGATCTTTAACACACCACTGCAGCCGCCGATGCCGTGGAATTTCGATCCCATCGGATATGTGAAGGTGTTCGGCGACAGCGCCATCAGCACCTACTACATGAACTCCATCACCGTGACCGTGGGCACAATCTTCTTCACGCTGCTCTTCGGCGCCATGGCTGCGTGGGCGCTCACCGAATACAAATTCCGCTGGAACACGGCGCTGGCGATTTTCCTCTCCATCGGCATCATGGTGCCGATCCGGCTCGGGTCTGTGTCGATCATCCAGCTCGTCTCGGAACTCAACCTGATCAACACGCTGACGGCACTGATCCTCGTCTATGTGGCGCAGAACCTGCCGCTGGCGGTGTTCATCCTCTCCGAGTTCATCCAGCAGATCCCCAAGGACCTGCGGGAGGCCGGGCGCTGCGACGGGCTGTCGGAATACAACATCTTCTTCTTCATCATCCTGCCGCTTTTGCGGCCCGCCATGGCGACGGTTGCCGTGTTCACCATGATCCCGGTGTGGAACGACCTGTGGTTTCCGCTGCTGCTGGCGCCGACCGGCGGCAAGCAGACGATCACGCTGGGGGTGCAGCAGTTCCTCGGCCAATACATCACGGACTGGAATGCGGTGCTGGCGGCGCTCTCCACCGCCATTGTTCCGGTCCTCGTGCTTTATGTGATTTTCTCCCGCCAGATGATCCGGGGTCTCACCTCCGGCGCTGTGAAATGAGTTGAACATGGCTGAAGTGACCATCGAGAAACTGCACAAGTCCTATGGCACCGTCGAGGTGTTGCGGGACATCAACCTCACGGTGAGCGACGGCAGTTTTGTTGTGCTTGTGGGGCCATCGGGTTGCGGAAAGTCCACGCTCCTGCGGTCGGTTGCCGGGCTTGAGCCGATCTCATCCGGACACATCACGATCGGTGGGCGGGACGTCAGCGCGCTTGCGCCCGCCCAGCGCGACATCGCCATGGTGTTCCAGTCCTACGCGCTCTACCCCCACATGAATGTCGAGAACAACATGGCGTTCGGCCTGAAGTTTGCCGGCACGCCCAAGGACGAGATTGCCCGGCGCGTCGGCGAAGCCACGCGCATCCTGCAGCTCGAGCCACTGCTGAAGCGGCGGCCCAAGGAACTGTCCGGCGGGCAGCGGCAGCGCGTTGCCATCGGCCGCGCCATCGTGCGTCAGCCCAAGGTGTTCCTGTTCGACGAGCCGCTCTCCAACCTGGATGCGGCGCTGCGCATCAACACGCGCGTCGAGATCGCCAAGCTGCACAAGTTGTTGAAGGCCACGATCATTTACGTGACGCACGACCAGGTGGAGGCCATGACACTGGCCGACAAGATCGTCGTCATGAATCAGGGCCGCGTGGAACAGGTGGGGAAGCCGCTGGAGCTTTATTACCGCCCCGCCAATCTCTTCGTCGCGCGCTTCATCGGTTCACCGGCGATGAACACGCTGACGGCGGAATTGTCGCGCGATGGGCGAAGCGTTTCCGTGGGCGGCGTCGGCCTGCCGGTGACGGTGGGTGCCGCGGCGGCGCCCGGTGCCGTGACACTGGGTTTCCGGCCGGAGCATTGCAGCATCGGCAAGGCCGGCGTTCCCGCCAAAGTGGATATTGTCGAACGCCTGGGTGAGACAGGTTACGTGCATTGCCGCGCGGCGGACGGCACCATGATCCTCGTCGAGGTGAAGGGCGATCCGGAACTGGAGCAAGGGGCCGACGTCAGGGTCGCGCCTGCAGCCGGGCATCTCCACCTCTTCGATGGCACGGGTGCCCGTATTCCCGAGGCCTAAAGAACTGCGCCGCCCGGAGGCGGCGCAGCAGCGTCAGGTCGAGACCAGATCAGAAGTCGAACTGGCCGATGTTGTCCTTGTTGAAGACGTAGGGCGCGCCGAGGAGAATTTCCGAGCCATTGATGACCTGGAGTTCACCCAGCTTGCCGGCCTTCACGGACGTGGCGCCCGGCTGCAGCGTGCCATCGGCCACCGCGCGCAGAACCTGCATGGCGGCGTAGCCAAGGTCCACCGGGTTCCACAGCACCACCGACTTCACGCAGCCCTTTTCCACATAGGGCTTCATGGCGTTCGGCGTGGCGAGGCCGACGACAGCGATGCTGCCGCACTTGTTGGCCTGCGTCACGGCTTCGGCGGAGGCGGGCGTGGCAACCGAGGTCATGCCGAAGATGCCCTTCAGTTCATCGCCATACTTGTTGATGAGCGTGGTGGCCTGGTTGAAGGACAGGTTGTTGTCTTCCTGCGCTTCCACGGTTTCCAGCCACTTCATCTTGGGATGGCACTTTTCGGCATAGGCGGACATCTCGGCAATCCAGCGCGCCTGGTTCGGCGTGGTGAAAGTCGATGTCACGATGGCGAAGCTGCCTTCTTCACCGATCTCGGCGGCGAGCGAGTCCACAAGCGACTTGGCAATGCCGTTGAACTGCGCCTGGTTCACGAACCACTGGCGGGCGTCCGGCGTGGAGTTGGCGTCATAGCCCACCACGTTGATGCCCTTCTCCAGCGCCTTCTTCAGCACCGGGGCAATGGCCACGGGGTCGTTGGCGGCGAAGAGAATGCCATCCACACCCGAGGTGATGTAGTTGTCGAGGAAGGTGATCTGCTCGTCGATGTTGGCCTTGGTCGGGCCGTCGGTCTTGGCTTCCACGTTGCCCAGTTCGGTGGCTGCATCAGCAATGCCCTTGGACGTGGCGTTGAAGTAGCCGATGCCGATGAGCTTCGGCACATCGACGACGGTGATCTTCTTGCCCTTGCGGTCAGGCGGATTGGTGGGGGCGCCACCGTCATAGGCCATGGCGGCGCCAGCAGAGGGCGTGCCATCGCAAGCGAGCGGATTGGTGGGCTGGTCGTCACCGCCGGTCCAGCCCCCAGCTAGCGCCTGCCCGCTCACAAGGCCGAGGCCCAGCAGTGCCGCGCATGTCAGTTTCTTCATCATGTCTCAAACTCCCGTTTGTGTTTCCGGTCCCACGGGCGGGTGGGCAGAAACAAGTCCTCCCGAAATCAGCCGCCCCTGTTCTTGTCGAACAGCGCACCTGCAAGGATTGCGCCGATCAATACCAGTCCGATGACGACGATGGTGCCGTCGCCCTTCACGCCGGACAGCGCCAGGCCATTCTTGAGGGCCTGGATGAGAATGAGTCCGAGTACCGTGCCGATGATGGTGCCGCGGCCACCGAAGATGGAAGTGCCGCCCAGGACCACGCCGGTAATCACGTCCAGTTCCAGCCCCGTGCCCATGTCGGAGCGCGTGGTGGTGACGCGAGATACGAAGATGACGGCTGCCAGTGCCGACAGGAAACCGGCGGCGGCATAGATCCACAGCTTCGTCGCATTGACGCGGATGCCCGAGAAGCGCGCAGCGGTTTCATTGGCGCCGATGGCATAGGTTGCCCTGCCGAAGGGCGTGAGACCGAGGATCACGGCGGCGATCACCGTGGCAATGCCGAGGATCCAGAGCTGGAATGGAACGCCCAGCACTTCGCCTTGTCCAAAAAAGAAGAACCACTCGGGATAGCCGCGCACCGACCGGGCCTCGCTGATGCCTTCCGCCAGGCCGCGATACAGCGCCAATGTGGCCAAAGTGGCAATGAGTGGCGGCACGCGGAAGCGCGTGATGATGAAGCCGTTCACCCAGCCCGCAAACGTTCCGCAGGCCACCGCCAGCACGATGGCGGCCGGCAGCGGCAGGCCGACGTTCTTCCAGAAGACTCCCAGCAGGATGGCGGTGAGGCCGAGAATGGAGCCCACGGACAAATCAATGCCGCCGGTCACGATGACGAAGGTCATGGCCAGCGCCACAAGGCCCACCTCCGACATGAGCCGGCCCTGGTTCAGGAGGTTTTCGGTGGTGAAGAACTTGTCTGACAGGATCGCCAGGACGATGAGGGCGATGATGGTCAGCACCGCAAGGATGGTTTCGTGGCGGAGCCAGCGGGAGAGGGTCATTTCGCCCTCCTGCGCCGTGCCATGTCGGCCAGCACTGTGGCAAGGATCATCAGGCCCAGCACGGCGCGCAGCCAGTAGGCGGAGACGTTGAGGAAGATCAGCGCCGAACCGATGCAGGCGAAAAGGATGGCGGCGAGGGTGGAGCCGATCACCGTTCCGCTGCCGCCGAGAATGGAGACACCGCCGATCACCGACGCGGTGATGACGGTGAGTTCGAGGTTGGGCGGCACGGTGGACTGGATCACCTGCAACTGCGTGGCAAAGAGAATGCCCGCGATTCCGGCGAAGAAACCGTGCAGCGCGAAGACTCCCACGACCACGCGCTCGGGATTGATGCCTGCGGCCCGCGCGGCCTCCATGTTGCCGCCCACCGCATAGATGGACCGGCCGAAATCCGTGTAGCGCACGAAGAGCGTGGCGAGGATGGTGAGGACCACCATGAAATAAACGGCGGACGGAATACCGAAGGGGCGCATCTGGGCGATCATGAATTCCGGCGGCAGGTTGGAAATCCAGGCGCCTGCCGTGGCGCTGATGAGGCCACCCTTGAGGATCGACAGCATGCCGAGCGTCACCACGATCGAGGGAATGCGCGTGTAGGCGACAAGCGCGCCGACGCCCGCATTGACGGCCATGGAAAAGAAGATGGGAACGGTCCAGGCGATCCAGACGGGATAGCCCTTCACGGCCAGCGTGCCGGCAATCGTTGCGATGACGCCAATGAGCGCACCGACGGAGACATCGATGTGGCCCGCGATGATGATCATCGACATGCCGATGGCCGCCACGGCGATGTAGGCATTGCCGGCGAAGATCGAGTTGATGTTGGTGTCCGACAGGAAGCGCGGATTGATGGCGCCGACCACCACGAACAGGAAGATGATCGACAGGAAGACAACGATCTCCTGGCCATAGCCGCCGAGAAAGCGCTGCAGCGGCGAACGGCCGATGGCCGGTGGCGCAACATCCGCACTCATGCGGCGATCTCCTTGATCGTGCTGCTGGTCATGGCGGCGCCGACCGCTTCGGCTGTGGCATCTTCGCTGGCAAATTCCGCGAGGATGCGGCCTCCCCCCATGACGAGCACGCGGTCGCTCATGCCGAGCACTTCCGGCAACTCGCTGGAAATCATCAGGATGGCCATGCCTTCGCCGGCGAGCTTGCGCATGAGTTGGTGAATCTCGGCCTTGGCGCCCACGTCAATGCCGCGCGTCGGTTCGTCCATGATGAGGATGCGCGGATTGGTGGCGAGCCATTTTCCCAGGACGACCTTCTGCTGGTTGCCGCCCGAGAGTTGCCGCACCAGTTGCTCCGGGCCCCGGGCGCGGATGCCGAAGCGCGTGATGGCGTTGCGCGCCTCTGCCGTCACCTGCGCCACATCCACGAACCAGCCCCGCATGAGCCGCTTCAAGTTGGCGAGGGCGATGTTGTCTTCGATTGATTGCGCCTTGATCAGGCCCTGCTGCCCCCGGTCCTCGGGGATGTAGGCAATGCCGAGATCGCGGGCCATTTCCGGGCTGTTGATGGCCTCCACCTTTCCATCCACGCGAATTTCGCCCGCGGTGGCAGGGGTGATGCCAAAGATTGTCAGTGCCGTCTCGGTGCGGCCCGATCCCACAAGGCCTGCGAGGCCGAGAATTTCGCCGCGGCGTAACGACAGCGAAATGTCGCGCACCGCCGTGCCATGGGAAACGTTGCGCAGTTCCAGCGCCACATCGCCGTTCTTGCCCTGCTTTGCCGGATAGAGGCGGTCGATGGAGCGGCCCACCATCATCGCCACGAGCTTGGCTTCGTCCACTTCCGAAACAGGTTTCGTCGCCACGTGCTGGCCGTCGCGCAGCACCGTCACGCGGTCTGCCAGCGCGAAGATTTCCGGCATGCGGTGGCTGACGTAGACGATGGCGACGCCACGGGCGCGCAGGTTCCGCACGATGGTCATCAGGCGCTGCACGTCGGCTTCGGCCAGCGCCGCAGTCGGCTCATCCATCACCAGAACGCGGGCGTCCTGGGCCAGCGCGCGGGCGATTTCGATGCGCTGGCGGTTGCCAACCGAAAGGTTGCCGACCTTCTGGTCGATGTCGAGGTCGTGGCTGTCGAGCGAGTTCAGCAACTGCCGCGCCCGCGACCGCATGGCCGCCCAGTCGATGGTTCCCAGCGATGTCTTGGGCGTCTGGCCGAGGAAGATGTTTTCAGCGACCGTCAGCTCCGGGAAGAGCAGCAGTTCCTGGTGCACGGTGGCAATGCCGGCATGATGGGCATCGCGCGGGGAGGCAAAGCGCACGGCCTTGCCGTTGACGCGGATTTCTCCCTCGTCAGCCTGGTGCAGGCCCGCCATGATCTTGATGACTGTCGATTTGCCTGCGCCGTTCTCGCCCATGAGGGCGTGCACTTCGCCGGGCTTGATGTCGAAGTTCACATTGCTGACGACCTTGATGCCGGCAAAGGACTTGGAGATGCCGCGAAGTTCAATGGGATAGGAAGGAGCCGCTTCGGCAGTTGCCGCATGGCCCTCCTGGCTTGGTGCCGATTGTGTTCCGCTTCCCATGTTGGCCCTTTGCCCGGCGGTTTGGATTTCTCCGCCCGCGAGTCGTGTTCTCTCCCTCGCCCGTGCGAAGCGAGTGCGGCGATAATGGACTGAGAGCCAATCGAGTCAAGCGGGAATGTCCCCGCGAAATCGGCAATCCTGCAATGATTTCAAATGATCACAATCGCTCAGTGGCGTGGCTTCACGAGGCGAGGCGGCTATCCAGCAATTGTCCGCTCTCCTTGAGGATCGGATAGGCCACCTTGGCCATGAGCGAATTGATTTCCTTGATCGCACGGACGATCTCGAGGTGCATGTCGCTGGTCTCGATGCTCTCGACATGGCCCGACTTCAGCCGTTCCAGGTGCTTGTCCTGGCTCTCCCGTTCCAGCTTGCGCAGAACCGCCTTCTCGCCCGCGAGCTGACGGGCGCTGTCGAGGTCGCCGGAGATGTGCACGTTCATCGCCATCTGCACGTTGGCCATCACGCGGTCATGCAGGGCGATCATTTCGCGCCAGCCCTCTTGCGAGAATTTCAGTTTGCGCTGGGCCTTCTCCTCGGCGAGCACCAGCAGGTTCTTGGCGATGATGTCGCCGATGGCTTCGAAGTCGGTGGCGAGGCTGGCGAGTTCCAGGCCCTTGCGCGCCTCGGCATCGGTGAGCTGGCCGCGGTTCACCTCCGCGATGAAGAGCTTGATGCCGGTATGGCGGCGGTTCAGCTCTTCATCCAGCGCCCGCAGGCGTGCGATGTGCTTGTGGTCGCCCGTTTCGAACACATCCATGACGGGGCGCAACATGATCTCGATGGTCTCTCCCATGCGCAACAGTTCGCGCTGCGCGCTGGCCAGCGCCAGTGCGGGCTTGGTGATGACGCTGCGATCAAGCGCGGTGCGAAACGTTTCGCCCGCCAGCGGGTCCTGCGGTTCGGGCAGAAGCTGTTCGGTGAGGCGCGCCATGGGATTGACGAAGGGCAAGGCGAAGATGAGCAGCATGATGTTGAACAGCACGTGGAAGTTCACAAGCTGAACCGCCGGCCTGGAGCCCAGTGCCGCCGCATCGAAGGGAACGACCTGCAGCAGCCCGAGTATGGCCAGCGCTGCCACGGCGCGGAACACGAGATTTCCAACGGGAATGCGGCGCGCGGCAAGGGGAGCGGAGCGCGTGAGCCAGGCTGCGATCACGCCACCGCCCAGGTTCGCGCCCAGCACCATCGGCAGCCCGGCTTCGATGGGCAAAAGGCCGCCTGCCGTGAAGCTCGCCAGCAGCAGAAGTGTTGCCACGGAGGAATGCAGGAACCACGCCACCAGTGCCGCAGCGAGGAATGCAGTCAAGGGATCGCCCGCGAGATACGCCACCACCTGCGGTGCCACCACGCTTTCACGCAAGGGCGCTGTCGCCTCGCCGATCATGCGCAGCGACAACAGGATGAAACCGAGGCCGAGGACGATCCTCCCGTAGTGGCGGACGGTGCGGTTCTCGAATTTCAGGAACATCGTGGCTCCTGCGAGGATGAACAGCGGCACGAGTTCCGACAGGTTGAACGACAGGATCTTGACGACAAGCGCCGAGCCGAGGTCGGCGCCCAGCAAGGCCGCAATGCCGGTGGAGACGGACAACACGCCGGAGGCTGCAAATCCAGATGCGAGAACCGCCACGGCAGTCGCGCTTTGCAACACGATGGCCAATGCCGCTCCTGCCAGCGCCATGAAGGCCGAGCCACGGCGGGCGCGGCGCATGGCATCGCGCAGCCCCGCGCCATACGCCCGTTCCACACCGGTCCGCACCATGCGCACCGCCCAAAGCAGCAGCATGACGGCGGCACCGAGGTGTACGAGCAGCAAGAGCAATGGCATTCCGGTCTCCGAGACTCACAAACCTGTCACAAAGCGCCAATCCGGCGGCAAGATCAATGGTTTTGCAGCCGTGTCACCTCAACCTTGCGATGCAGTCTGGTTGAGGCGCGAGACGAGTTCGAAGCGGTCGACGTCGATCAATCCACGATCGGATATCTTGAGGTGGGGAATGACCGGTAACGGCAGGAAGGCTACCTGCAGGAAAGGTTCGGGCAACACGGTGCCCAAGGATTTCGCGGCGGCACGCAGAGGAATCAGTGCATCGTGCACGTCTTCAAAACGCTTGTCGCTCATCAGTCCCGCCACGGGCAGTGCAAGTTCGGCCAGCACCTTGCCGTCACGCACAACCACGAAGCCGCCTTGCAGCGTGATGAGCCGGTTGACGGCAGCGGCCATGTCGTCATCGCTTGCGCCGACGACACAGATGTTGTGGCTGTCGTGGCCCACGGTGGAGCCAATGGCGCCTGCTGTCAGACCGAAACCGTGGACGAAGCACTTTCCGATATTGCCGTTCTTGCCGTGCCGCTCCACCACGGCGACCTTGATCGCATCTTGCCTCAA
This sequence comes from uncultured Alphaproteobacteria bacterium, assembly GCA_937868035.1. Taxonomy (GTDB): domain Bacteria; phylum Pseudomonadota; class Alphaproteobacteria; order Rhizobiales; family Aestuariivirgaceae; genus Aestuariivirga. Next base: position 1,167 of record CALMLK010000014.1, on the reverse strand, counting down.
ATCGCAGCCCACGCCATCGGCGGTGACAGGAAGGGTCATGGTGAGGCGCTGGGTGATGATCTTGCCTGGCTCCACACCGATTACCGGCATTGCGGTGCCAACACCATCGATCCTGAAGGCCGATGCCTGAACCGGCTTTGCCTTCACGCTGCCGTAGCCAACGGCGGGCAGCGGGCGGCGGGTGGCGAGGAGCGCATCATCGACGAGGCGGCCTGCGGCGAAGACGGCGCTGACTTTGCATGTTTCCACATCATCGAGCACCACGAGGTCGGCGCGCCAGCCCGGCGCCACAAGGCCGCGGTCGTGGAGGCGGAAAGCCTTGGCCGACGAGATGCTGGCCACCCGGTAAACGGCAAGCGGCTCCACGCCATGCGCGATGGCGGTGCGGATCATGAAATCGAGGTGTCCCTCCTCGGCGATGTCGAGCGGGTTGCGGTCGTCGGTGCAGAGCGAGAGGAAGGGCGAGTTGCGCTCGGTCAGGATGGGCAGGAGGGCGTGCAGGTCCTTGGAGACGGAACCCTCCCGGATGAGGATGTGCATGCCCTTGGACAGTTTCTCGCGCGCCTCGTCCGCTGTCGTGGTCTCGTGATCGGTGCGAATGCCGGCGGCGAGATAGCCATTGAGATCAGTGCCCCGCAGCAATGGCGCGTGGCCATCAATATGACGGCCTTGGAAGAGGGCAAGTTTGTCCAGGCATTCGGAATCAAGCGCCAGCACGCCCGGAAAGTTCATGAACTCGGCCAGACCGATGCCCTTGGGGTGGTTCATGAATGGCCGCAGGTCATCGGCGGTGATGTGTGCTCCGGAGGTTTCCAGGTGGGTGGCGGGCACGCAGCTTGACAGTTGCACGCGGAGGTCCATCGCCGTTTCCATGGCGCAATCGAGGAAGTAGCGAATGCCTGCCACGCCCAGCACGTTGGCAATCTCGTGGGGATCGCAAATGGCCGTGGTGACGCCGTGGCGGAGCACGCAGCGGTCGAACTCCTGTGGCGTGACGAGAGAGGACTCCACGTGGAGATGCGTATCGATGAAGCCCGGCACCACCGTCTTGCCGGTGATGTCGATTTCGTGCACGCCGCTATAGGTGCCACAGGTGCCGACGATGGTGTCGCCGCAGAGCGCGATATCGGACGCAATGATGTTCCCCGTGACGAGGTCGAAGAAATG
>CALMLK010000013.1 GCA_937868035.1 uncultured Alphaproteobacteria bacterium | reverse complement strand
GATGTTTCCAATCGGTCTCGAAATCGCGGCGGAATATGGCGGAAGGCACTCGCAAAATCCAGTTGGAATTTGCCCTTTTCGGGGCCGCTCCGGGCTGCGCTGGGAGCGGCCAAATAGCTCAGGGCGCGGCGAGGATCACTGGTCCGGCAATGGTTCCGGTGGGCACCCCTGCGACGACGGTTCCCGGCAATCCCGCGAGAAGCTGCGCTGTGGCCCCTTCCGGCGCAGGCCCCGAGCGGGGCAGCGTGAACAGCTTGAAGCGGGGCGCGTTGACCTCCTCCAGAAGGCTCAGTGCAAAGACCGGTTCCTCACGCCCCTGCAGGGTTACGGCGCTGCCGGTCTTGAAGACGCGCAGCACAAGACGACCATCGGGCAGTGCGGGATCTTTCTTCACCGCCGTCAACCGGGCCTGCAGACCTTCATGCAACAGGGGCCGCGGGGGCACGGCGTCGAACGGCGCATGGGGATCGGAGTAGGCCAAGGCGGCAGTCCACGTCCATGGCGGAAGAATCTCGTAGCCTTGCGCTGTCAGATTCTGTTCCAGCTTTTCCAGCGGTCCAACCCATTGCGCGACGAAGGGATCACCCGACTTTCCCGAGAGATCGACACGCCGGGTGGGCACATGGGTCCACGCCGCAGTTGTCCACTCGGTCAAGGCATAGGTTTGTGTTGCCAAGGGTGGCGCATAGGAGGCTTCGCGGGCGTTGCCGTTCATTTCGATGTTCATGCCCGCTGCAAAAAGCCAGGCGAAGAGCGAAACGCCGATCATGCCGAGGGGACGGATACGCCGGGCGGGCCAGGCTTCGAGGGCTACGCCAAACACCGTGGTGATGACGCCTGCGAGAGCAACACCGGCCAGCACATCGCCCAGCCAGTGAACGCCGAGGTAGAGACGGGAAAAGGCGATGAGGAACACCACCATGCCGGCCAGCGAATAGACTACCGCTTTGCTCCAGCGGCCCATGGCATGGCCAGCGACCACGGCCAAAAGGCCGAAGGAGAGCATGGAGAGCGCCGCGTGGCTGCTCGGAAAGCTGAGGGGCGATTCGATAGCTTCCGGCGGCAGCAGCATGGGGCGCGGCCGGGCGAAATAGACCTTCATCGACAGGACGAGGGCCTGCTCCACAGCCACAGCCAGCACAATGCCAAGCGCGGTGCGCCAGGCGCGATGGGCGAACAACCACAACGCCATGGCGGCGCAGAGCATCAGCAGCACTGGTGATTCACCCATCATGGAGATGCGCGTCATCAGCATGTCGCCGGGCGCGTTGCGAAGTTCTGCCAGGAGGCCATGGACGGACTGGTCGAGATTGGAGGCGGCGTCCAGCGTGCCGGCACGGATGATGAGATACAGCACGATCGCCGCTGCAACGAGCAAGGTCAGGTCCAAAGCCACGATCCGTGCCGCCTTGGGATGATCGGGTGAGAGCTTGCGGCCCAACCGGTAGAAGGGCCGGGAATTCTGCGACTTGGCGCGGCGCGACAGGCCGGCAAGGGCGCGGCGAATCCATGGCGTGAACAGTCCGGCGGAGAGAAGGCGGATCACCCAGCCCAGCACGCCGAGCGCCACGAGCAGCAGCACGAGAAGGAAGGTGAGGCGTCCGCTGAACTCGCCCGCAAGCGCCAGCCCCTGCCCGATCAGCACGCCGGGAAAGACATGGGCCGCGGCCCAGAACACGCCGCTCGTCACATTCACGAAAATGAAGAAGGGCTGGCTCATGCCCAACATGCCGACGATGCCCGGCACCACGGCCTTCACGCCGGGGACGAAGCGGCCGATGGCAATCGACTTGCCGCCGTGGTTGCGGACAAAGTCCTCGCCCTTGGCGACCAGTGCCGGATAGCGGCTCAGCGGCCAGAAGGTCTTGAGGCGGTCGCCGAAAAGGCGGCCCGCCCAATAGGACACCTGATCCCCGGCAATGGCGCCGAGAATCGTCGCCAGGAAAACCTGCCAGAAATCGAGATGGCCCGTGCCCACCAGCGTGCCTGCGCCCACCAGCACAACGGTGGATGGCACGAACAGGCCGATGATCAGCAACGCCTCGCCGAATGCGATCAGGAAGA
>CALMLK010000012.1 GCA_937868035.1 uncultured Alphaproteobacteria bacterium | reverse complement strand
GGTTTCATGGGGCCTCCGGAGGGCCTGCTGATGTTGCGTCGTATTCTGTCACTATGCCTGGCCTTGGCCCTGGCGATGGCATTTGCCCTTGAAGCAGATGCGGCCGGAAAGAAAAAGAAGAAGCAGGCCCCATCCGCCCCGGCGGTGGCGAAGCCCATCTATGATGCGCCCATGCGGGTTGTCATCGTGCAGGCGGACAGCCGCCACTGTACCGCCATCTGCCCGGAATGGATTGCCGCCGAGGGCGAGATCACGCCCGCAACGCCCGCCCTCTTCGCCAAGGTGTTCAAGCAGATGGGCAAGCGCAAATTGCCCATCCTCATCCGTTCGCCTGGCGGCTCCATCCGCCATGCCATGCAAATCGGCCAGATGATCCGCAAGCGCGGCCTCGACGTGGCGGTGGGGTACACCCTCTATTCCGGCTGCGCCCCCGACAAGAAGGACTGCAAGCTGCCCGAGGGACGCGCCGGCGTCTATGAAGGGATCGCGCTTGAATATAACGCCTGGTGCAACTCCGCCTGCCACCTCGTGCTGGCCGCCGGCACCCACCGCCTCGCAGGCCTCGGCACCTACGTCGGCGTGCACAAGCCCCGCACCGTATGGACGCGCGAGATCATCACCTACCGCGAACGCTACCGCATCGTGAAGGGCAAGAAGAAGGTGATCGACCGCAAGATCGTGGGTCGCAAGCCGGACAAGTCCAAGGTGACGTATGGCATCTACAAGGGTCTGAAGAAGGAACTGACAGTCTATTACAAGCAGATGGGAATCGACCTCGCCATCATCGCCGAAAGCGAGAAGGCGGAATTCAAATCCATCAACAACCTCACCAAGGACCAGCTCGACAAACTGCACCTCCGCACCAACGCCGGCGGCGTCGCCCTGCTCATGGGCAACGACCTCTGCAAGTCCACGCCCATGCCGGGGAATTGCGTGGCGCTGTCGGCGGGTGCGCTCACCCAGTAGCGCGCTGTTCCATCAGTCCCACCAGCCCGTCCATGATCCGGTTGAGGTCATAGTCCTTGGGCGTGTAGACTGCGGCGGCGCCGAGTTGCTTGAGAACGTTTGCGTCTTCGTCCGGGATGATGCCGCCAACCACGACAGGAATGGTGATATTCCGTGCACGGAGTTTCTGCATGACCTCGCGCACCAGCGGCACATGGCTGCCGGACAGGATCGAAAGGCCGAGCAGCTGCACGTTCTCAGCCGCTGCCCGCTCCACCAGCTCGTCGGGCGTCATCCGGATGCCGTCGTAGATGACGGACATGCCGATGTCGGCGGCGCGGGTGGCGATCTGTTCGGCACCATTGGAATGGCCGTCGAGACCGGGCTTGCCCATGAGAAATTTGGGTGCGGCCCCAAGGGCTTGTGAAAGTTTCGCCACACGCGCCTGAAGCGCCTCATGTGATGCATGAACGCCGTCATGGGGGCGGAGACTCACGCCTGTGGGCGCGCGGAACTCCCCGAACACGTCACGCAAGGCGCTGCCCCATTCGCCCGTCGTGACACCCGCCTTGGCGCAGGCAATGGAGGGTTCCATGATGCTGCGGCCTTCCGCTGCCGCTTGCTTCAACGCCGCGAGAGCCTCCACGACGGCCTTGCTGTCCCGCTTCGCCCGCCACGCCTTGAGGCGTTCGATCTGGCCGAACTCCACATCGTCCTTCACCGTCATGATGGCGTTGCCAGAGGCGAGCGGCGATGGCTCGCTGGAGGTGAAGACGTTGACGCCCACGACCTGTGTCTCGCCTGACTCGATCGCTTGCAGGCGGGTCGTGTTGGCAGAAACGAGGGCCTCCTTCATGTAGGCGAGCCCCGCCAGGGAAGCCGCGCCGCCTTGCTTCGCCACCGCTGCCATTTCCGTCCGGGCCTCCGCCTTCAGCGCCTCCACCTTGGCGGCGATCACGCTGCTGCCGTCGAAGATGTCCTCATGCTCAAGCAGGTCCGTCTCGAAGGCCATGATCTGCTGCATGCGGAGCGACCATTGTTGGTCAAACGGGCGCGGCAGGCCCAGCGCCTCGTTCCACGCCGGCAACTGCACCGCGCGGGCGCGTGCCTTCTTCGACAGCACTACGCCCAGCATCTCGATGAGGATGCGATAGACGTTGTTCTCGGGCTGCGGTTCGGTGAGTCCCAGCGAGTTGACCTGCACGCCATAGCGGAAGCGGCGGAGCTTCTCGTCGGCGACACCGTAACGCTTCAGAAGCATCTCGTCCCAGAGATCGACGAAGGCGCGCATCTTGCACAGTTCGGTTACAAAGCGGATACCCGCATTGACGAAGAACGAAATGCGGCTGGCGACGATGGGGAAGGCTCCGGCGGCAATTTCGGGCGAGGCCTTGCAGGCATCCAGCACGGCCGTGGCCGTGGCCAGCGCGAACGCCAGTTCCTGCGCCGGCGTCGCCCCCGCTTCCTGCAGGTGATAAGAGCAGATGTTGACGGGATTGAACTTCGGCATCTCCCGCGTGGCGAAGGAGATGGTATCCACAGTCAGGCGCAGCGAGGCCTCCGGCGGAAATACATACGTGCCACGGGCGAGATATTCCTTGATGATGTCGTTCTGCGTGGTGCCCTGCAGCTTCGCACGCGGTGCCCCCTGCTCCTCCGCCACCGCCACGTAGAGCGCCATCAGCCACGCCGCCGTGGCATTGATGGTCATGGAGGTGTTCATCTCGGCGAGCGGAATGCCATCGAAGAGGGCCCGCATGTCGCCGATGTGCGAGATGGGCACGCCCACCTTGCCCACTTCGCCCCGCGCCCGCGGATCATCGCTGTCGTAGCCCGTCTGCGTCGGCAGGTCGAAGGCCACCGACAGCCCGGTCTGACCCTTTGAAAGATTGGTCCGGAACAGGCGGTTGGAATCCTCCGCCGTGGAGTGTCCGGCATAGGTGCGCATCAGCCATGGGCTGTCCTTGCGGCGTTCAGACATGGAAGCCCCGGCGGTGGGAAACCCGATCGTGTTGCATTGCAGCAGGGAAGCATGGCGGTTGCGGTGCCGCAACCCCACTTTGGTGCAGCCTTCAGCCGCGCCGTTGCCCGGAGCTTCCGGTCTTGAGCAGGAGCAGCAGCAGGAATGCCACGATCATCTGCCCTGCCACGGCAAACACGATCGCCGTCTGCATCTCCGTCGCGCCTGCGAGGTGCAGGTCGCGGCCCAGGTAGTTGGCAAAAAGACCGGCCACAAAAAGAAGGATGAAGCACAAGGGTAGCGTGAACATGCGGCTTCCAGCGGTGAAGCCCGTGAGCACAAAGGACGAGCAGGCCGTGAAGGCAAGCAGCGTCACCGTCGTCACGCGCGACGGCGACCACATGGTGAAGCCGCTGTAGGCATCCCAAACGGCGTCAAGAACCTGTTCCATCAGTCCGGCCCCCCGTCCCGCATGCAGATGATCAATGGTGTCCCGACGCGCCGAACGCCGGAGGCGCAATGTGGTCCTCAACCCCCGACAACGTCAAGATGCCGCGTGTTGCGGGGTCTGCAGCGCCATGGACTAATGGTGCAATGCAAAATAGGTTGGCGTGAGGCAGACTGATCTCCTGTTTCGCCCAGCCGTGAGGACCCCATGACCGCAGCCGCCAGCACGCTCCCCTCCCCGAATGACCAAGGCCGGGAGAAGGACGTCTATGCCATCGGCGAAATTCCGCCCCTCGGCCATGTGCCGGCGCAGATGCATGCCTGGTGCATCCGCCAGGACCGCCACGGGCCGCCAGATACGGCGATGCAGGTAGAGGTCGTTCCGACGTGGGAGATCGGCGAGGATGAATGCCTCATCCTCGTGATGGCGGCGGGCGTGAACTACAACGGCGTCTGGGCCGCGCTGGGCAAGCCCATTTCGCCCATCGACGGCCACAAGAATCCCTTCCACATCGCGGGCTCGGACGCCTCGGGCGTTGTCTATGCCGTGGGTGCCAAGGTAAAGCGCTGGAAGGTGGGTGACGAGATCGTCGTCCACTGCAATCAGGATGACGGCGATGACGAGGAGTGCAATGGCGGCGACCCCATGTTCTCGCCCTCGCAGCGCATCTGGGGCTACGAGACGCCTGACGGCTCCTTCGCGCAGTTCGCCCGCGTGCAGGCCCGCTAGCTTCTCCCCAAGCCGAAGCATCTCTCCTGGGAGGAGAGCGCCTGCTACATGCTCACCCTCGCCACCGCCTACCGCATGCTCTTCGGCCACCGCCCTCATGTGCTGAGCGCGGGCCAGAGCGTGTTGGTGTGGGGCGCTTCGGGCGGGCTCGGCTCCATGGCCGTGCAGCTTGCCGCGACAACGGGGGCCAGCGCCATCGGCGTTGTCTCCGACGAGGACAAGCGTGACTTCGTGCTCGGCCTCGGTGCCCGTGGTGTCATCAACCGCAAGGACTTCAAATGCTGGGGCGCCATGCCCGAGGTGGGCACGCCCGCCTACAATGACTGGCTGAAGCAGGCCCGCGAATTCGGCAAGGCCATCTGGAACATCACCGGCAAGGGCAACAACGTCGACATGGTGTTCGAGCATCCCGGCGAATCGACCTTCCCCGTCTCGATCCTCGTGGTGAAGCGGGGCGGCATGGTTGTGATCTGCGCCGGCACCACGGGCTATAACCTGACCATGGATGCCCGTTACCTGTGGATGCACCAGAAGCGCGCCCAGGGTTCGCACTTTGCAAACCTCATGCAGGCCTCCGCCGCCAACAAGCTGGTCGAGGCCCAGCGCATTGATCCCTGCATGTCGGAGGTCTACGGCTGGAACGACATCCCTCTCGCCCACATGAAAATGTGGAAGAACGAACACCGCCCCGGCAACATGGCCGTGCTGGTGTCAGCGCCGCGCACCGGATTGAAGAGCTTCGAGGACACGCTGGAAGCGGCGAGGTGACGCTTCCGCACCCTCACTCCCGCTTGTCCGGCTTTTCCGGAACCGTGTCGGTTGTCTGCAACAGGTCGATGACGCGATTCACTTCGCCGCCGAGGATGAGCACCAGGGCCGAGAGGTAGAGGAAGAACATGGCCGCGAACAGACCTGAGAGCGAGGCGTAGGTGGAGGCGAAGGAGTTGAACTCCAGCAGCCACCAGGAAAAGCCCAGCGCCATCACGCCCCAGATGATGACCGTGACGAGCACGCCCGGCAGCAGGCGCCGCAGCGGCAGCCGCCGCGCCGGCAGCGCCACATGGGCGGCAAAGACGCCGGCAAAGATCAGCAGCAGCGCCAGCGGAATGCGCATCTGCTGCAACTCCGCAAAGCGCGCCACCGCCTCGACACCGTGGGTGGCTGCATAGCGGAGCGCCAGCGGCAACAGCACCAGCAGGACGGAAAAGGCCAGGAACAGCGCCGCCGCGCCCACCACGAAGAGGATGTCGATGAGATAGATGAGCCAGCCCGGGCGCTGCTCTCTCAGGTCATAGGCGCGGTTGAGGCCGACGCGCACCGAATCCACGCCCGCCATGGCGCTCCAGATCGTGAGCAACGCCGCGAGGCTGAGGAGGTCGGCGCGCGGCACCGTGAGGATGGAACGGATCTCGCTCGCCAGCGGCTGCACCACCGCCGGAGGAACGACCCCGATGATGAAATCGACCGCCGCCCGCGACTGTTCCTCCGTGCCGAAAAATCCGGCGAGCGCCGTAAGGAAGATGAGGAAGGGAAAGATCGAGAACAACATGCGGAAGGCGATGTTGCCGGCGAGCGGCACGGCCTCGTCGGCGAAGAGACGCCGCAGGCTCTCCACGGCGAGGCGCACCGGGCTGATGCTGGGCGTGGTGCTGCTGTTCTCCGTCATGCCCTCACCCTATCCCCCGTTTGCACGCCACGCCATTGCAGCCTTTGCATTCGTCTTTGTACGCAAAGACGGGCAAGAGGTTCAAATGGCATCGCGTTTCGTCAAACCCTTCATCGCCGCGGCACCCGCCCTCTTCGTGGTGATGTGGGCCACGGGCTTTGTGGTGGCAAGGCTCTCGGCGCCGCATGTGGAACCTTTCACCTTCCTTGCCCTGCGCTTTCCTCTGGCCGGGGCCCTCTTTGCCGCCATCGCCGTGGCTGTGAAGGCACCGTGGCCGGGCTTCCGTCCGGCACTGCATGCGACGGTGGCGGGAAGCCTCATTCATGCGGTCTACCTCGCACCCATCTACTGGTCGGTGGCCCATGGCCTTCCGGCCGGCGTCTCGGCGCTGATCGTGGGATTGCAACCGCTGCTCACCGCCTTCCTCGCGGCAGGACTGGTGAAGGAACGGATCGGCCCCCGCCATTGGCTCGGACTCGCCGTGGGGCTTGTGGGCGTGGGCCTCGTCATTTCTCCAAAGCTCTCCTGGGCGACGATCGACGGCATCACCCCGGCAACGACACTGGCGACCTTCGGCGGCACCATCGCCATTGCGCTGGGCACGGTCTACCAGAAGCGCTTCGCCAGCGCGCTGCACATCGCCAGCGGCGGAGCCTGGCAGTATGTGGGTGCCAGCATTGTGATGTTTGTGGCCGTGGCGCTGTTCGAGGAAGGCCGCTTCGACGGCAGCTTCAATGCCTGGTTCGCGCTGGCGTGGTCCGTGCTGGTGCTGTCGCTGGGCGCCATCTCGCTGCTCATGATCCTCATCCGTGAAGGGGCCGTGGCCAAGGTCTCGAGCCTCATCTTCCTCGTGCCAGGCGTTGCGGCGGTGATGACATATGTGCTGTTCGGCGAAACCCTGACGGCGGTGCAGGTGCTCGGCATGGCCGTCTGCGCTGCGGCGGTTCTTATTGTGAACCGGCGGCCACCGTCCCGGACCTGACCTCATCCAGCATGGCCCGTGCCTTGTCGCGGTGCGCCGGCGTGATGTGGCTTCGCACCAGCGTCACCGCCGCCATCAGCACGGCCATGTCGTCAGTGAAGCCGAGCGCCAGGATCATGTCGGGAATGACATCGAAGGGCAGGATGAAATAGGCAAGCGCACCGAACAGCGTTCCCTTTACCTTGAGCGGGGTGGCGGGATCGGTGGCGCAATACCACGCGGCCAGCAGTTCATCGGCAAAGGGAAGCTGTGCGGCATGGCGGGTGAGCTTCGGCCAGAAGCCTTCGCGCACCATCTGTTCGTCCTGACCGGCCATGAGCAACCCTCCCTGTTCCAAGGAGACTTGCAGATGGGAAGCCGTCCGCCGGAATCAAGCCCCGCGCTGGCTGAGCCACAGGGCGAGCATCAGCACGATGATCGCGCCGAATTGCAGGAGCACGCGCCAGCGCATGAAATTCTGCGAACGGTTGGGTGAACCGCCGCGCATCATGTTGGCAAGGCCGAGGACAAGAACCACCGCCACGGCGGCAACGACAGCAAAACTGATCAGGCTGGTGAAAGTCATGGGCAAGGCACCTAGCCCCTTTCGGCGGGCTTGCCAATCGGCCTGCTTCAACTGTGGCGGTTGGCAAAGCGGTCCAGAAGTCCCGACGGCAGGATGCGGCGCATGAGTGCCGCCACATGCGTGGGGATGGTCACATAGTAATGCGCCCGCGGATTTGGTCTTTCCAGCGCGAGGATGAGCTTCGCCAGCACCGCTTCGGGCGGCAGCTTGAAGCGGCTGTTGCCGCCCCGGTCCAGCCGCCGCCGCTGCGCCTCGAAATCAGCCTTGTAGTTGGAGTGCGTCATGTCGACGTTCTTCTCGAACGCCGCGCGTGCGTTCTTCACGAAGGCCGTGGCGATGGGTCCGGGATTGATGGTGACGACCCGGATGCCGCTGCCGCGCAACTCCAGCCGCAGTGTGTCTGTCAATCCTTCCAGCGCAAACTTCGACGCATTGTAAGGCCCGCGATACTTGAGCGCGAGAATGCCCAGCACCGACGAGCACTGCACGATCCGCCCCTCACCGGCCTTGCGCATCATCGGCAGGCAGGCCCGCGTCAACTGATGCCAGCCGAACACATTGGCCGCGAACTGTTCCTCCAGCACGGGGCGCGTGATGTCTTCAACCGCCCCGGGCTGGCCATAGGCGCCATTGTTGAACAGCGCGAAGAGGACGCCGCCCGTGCGCCTTGCCACCTCCGCCGCGCAGGCTTCTACGCTCTCGGGAAACCGGTAATCGAGCGCGATGGCCTCCAGGCCTTCCTGTTCCAACCGCTTCAGGTCTTCGGGTGTGCGTGCCGTCGCAAACACCCGGTAGCCACGCGCCTTGAGGCCCAGCGCGCAGGTGTGGCCGATGCCCGTCGAGCAGCCGGTGATGAGGATGGACTTCTGGGTCATGGTGGCTTCCTACGCGGAGGAACGTGATTTGCACAGTCAGACTGGCATCTGCCTATTCAATGTCCCCTGACCTTCGTCATGCCGATGGGAGCAATCAATTCGCGCCGTCCAGCAGCCGCCGTGCGATCACCTGCGCCTGGATTTCCGCCGCGCCTTCGAAGATGTTGAGAATGCGTGCATCACAGAGCACGCGGCTGATCTGGTATTCCAGCGCGAAGCCGTTGCCGCCGTGGATCTGCAATGCATTGTCGGCGTTGGCCCAGGCGACGCGGGCGCCCAGCAGCTTTGCCATGCCGGCCTCCACGTCGCAGCGGCGTCCTTCGTCCTTGGCGGCGGCGGCGCGATAGGTGAGAAGCCGCGCGCCATGGGTCTCCGCCGCCATCAGCGCCAGTTTGTCGGCGACGCGCGGGAAGTGGATGAGGCTCTTGCCGAACTGCACGCGGTCCTGCGCATAGGAGAGGCCGAGGTCGAGCGCATTCTGCGCCACGCCAACGGCCCGCGCCGCCGTCTGGATGCGCGCCGATTCAAACGTCTGCATGAGTTGCTTGAAACCCTGGCCTTCCACGCCGCCCAGGAGGTTTTCCGCTCTGACCTCAAAATCCTCGAAGCGGATTTCAAATTCCTTCATGCCGCGATAACCGAGAACTTCAATCTCGCCGCCGCTCATGCCCTGCGCGGGGAAGGGATCGGCGTCGCTGCCGCGCGGCTTTTCGGCGAGGAACATGGAGAGGCCCTTGTAACCCGGCTCCGCCGGGTTGGTGCGGGCAAGCAGCATCATCAGGTCGGCGCGCACCGGATGGGTGATCCACGTCTTGTTGCCCGTCACCTTGTAGGCATCGCCGTGGCGCACGGCGCGTGTCTTGAGCGAACCGAGGTCTGAACCCGTGTTGGGTTCGGTGAAGACGGCGGTGGTCAGGATTTCACCGGACGCGATGCGCGGCAGCCAGTGCTGCTTCTGCGCCTCGGTGCCGCCGCAGAGAATGAGTTCGGAGGCGATCTCGGCGCGCGTGCCGAGCGAGCCGACGGCAATCCAGCCCCGCGACAGTTCTTCCGAAACCACGCACATGGATTGCTTGGACAGCGCCAGCCCGCCGTAGACCTCCGGCAAGGTGAGCGCGAAGACGCCCAGCCCTGCGAGTTCAGACATGATCTCCAGCGGCACATAGGCATTGGCGCGGTGCCAGCCATGGGCGTGGGGCGCCACCTTGTCGGCGACGAAACGGTTCATGCTCTGGCGCATGTCCTCCAGCGCCGGATCAAGGCCGGAAGAGCCGAGGATGTCGGAGGCCGCCTTGCCCGCAAGTTCCGCCGAGAGGGCGGCGCGGGACTCTGTCCCGTTGCCATTGCGGAAGAGCGGCAGCGCACGAATCGCCGCGAGGGAGGACTCCGCCAGCCCAAGCTCATGCGGGCGGACCACTTCCTGCTGGTTGAGGGAGATGCCACCCGCAACCTGGTTGAGATATTCCCCGGCAAGGACGCGGGCCAGAAGCCCATCGGCGATGCTGTAGGTGCCAGCGGCCGTGAGCCGTTCCGCATGATCGGCCAGCGCCGCCAGCGTTTCGGCATAGGTGGCGAGCCAAGCGATGCCGTGGGCGAGGTGCTGCTCGCGGTCGAAGCCCTCCGCCGTGCGGTCGCCCGCAAGTTTCACACGCAGATGCGCAATCGCTTGCGGCACAAGTTCCGCCACGCGCCCGTGGGCCTCACGCAACTCCACCGCAATCGTCACAGGCCGTCTCCCTTGTCAGTCCGGGCGGGAAGACTAGGAGCACCAATGCTGCGCCGCAACATCGCCTTTGGTCGCTCCCGCACAAGATGTGTGCGGCAGGTCTTGCCCCATTTGGGCCGGAATTTTCCGCTCTAGGGCAACGTGCCTCACCGTTACGTCCTGTTAACGGGTTGGAACCTATGGTTAACAAATGATGATGCGCGGCATTTTTCCAGTTGTTTTGATTTCCCTCGGGCTTGCGGGCGCGGCCCTGGCCCAATCCAGCGACGAGCCGAAGAAGCTCGGTGCCTTCAAGGACTGGCAGGCCTTCACCTACAAGGCGCCGGATTCCAAGGTGTGCTTTGCCTTCTCCGAACCGAAGAAGAGCCAATCCACCCGCGAAGCGAAACGCGGTCCCATCCGCTTCATCGTGACCAACTATCCGGGCCGCAAGGTGAAGGGCCAGATCTCCACCATCATCGGCTATCCCTTCAAGGATGGCACGACGGTGAAACTGACCATCGACGACAAGACCTTCACCCTCTTCCCCGTGGGCGACACGGCCTGGGCCGAGAAGGATGATGCCGACATCGTGGCCGCCATGAAGGATGGCACGTCACTCAAGGTGGCGGGCATTTCCTGGAAGGGCACCGAAACCACCGACAGCTATTCGCTGGCGGGCATATCTGCTGCGATCGACGAGATCGACAGCGCCTGCAAATAGGTCTGCGATGACGGCGCGGAATACAGTGGCGGTGCTCTTGCTGGCGCTCTGGCCCATGGCCATGCCGGCAGCGGCGCAATCCGCCTGTTCGACCGAGGAGCACGAAGGGTCGAGCTTCGATGTCTGCCGCTTCGATCCCACCCGGCAGCCGCTCGAACTCTACAACCTCGGCGACGACGGCGAGCCCATCGCCACCTTTTCCGGCCTCGCGCAACAACTGGCGGGTGATGGCAAGCGCCTGACCTTCGCCATGAATGCCGGCATGTTCGACGACAAGCTGCGCCCCATCGGCCTTTACGTCGAGCACGGGCAGACGCAGAAGAAACTCAACCGCCGCAACGGCTACGGCAACTTCCACCTGAAACCGAACGGTGTGTTCCTGCTGGAAAACGGCAAGGCGGCGGTGATGGAGACGGAAGCCTTCGTGAAGTCGGGCCGCAAGCCCGAATTTGCCACGCAATCAGGCCCCATGCTGGTGATCAACGGCAGGATCCACCCGAAGTTTTCGGAAAGCGGCACGTCCGCCAAGGTGCGGAACGGCGTCGGCGTCACGGCCTCCGGCGAAGTGGTGTTCGCCCTGTCGGAGAATGCCGTGACCTTCCACCAGTTTGCCCGTTTTTTCCGCGATGCGTTGGGCACGCCCAATGCGCTGTTCCTGGACGGCACCATCTCCAGCCTCTATTCGACCGATCTGCGCCGCAATGATGGCTACCTGCCTTTGGGACCCATGGTCGGCGCCTACGAAGTGAAGTAAGGGGACGGCCGAAATGGCCACACTGATCTCCAATCTGCCCGAACGCTACATCCAGAATGACCTCCGTCCGTCGCTGGTGGGGCTTTCGCGCACGCAACTGATGGACATGCTGGCCCGCGTCGGCGTGCCCGAGAAGCAGCGCAAGATGCGCGCCAACCAGCTCTTCCACTGGATCTACCACAAGGGCGTCACCTCCTTCGGCGCCATGAGCAACATCGCCCGCGAATTGCGCGACAAGCTGGACGAAGCCTTCCAGATCGCCCGGCCCGAAATCGTCGCCGAGCAGAAGTCCAACGACGGCACCATGAAGTGGCTGCTCCGCCTCGCCCCCGATGAACGCGGCCAGCGCCACGAAATCGAGACCGTCTACATTCCGGAGGCCGACCGCGGCACGCTGTGCATTTCATCGCAAGTGGGCTGCACCCTCACCTGTACCTTCTGCCACACCGGCACACAGACGCTGGTGCGCAACCTGACGGCGGAAGAAATCGTCGGCCAGATCATGCTGGCGCGCGACCGCATCAAGGATTGGCCGGAAGACCTCGCCGCCAATCCGGCACCGCCCTCCTCGGGACGCTACATCACCAACGTGGTGCTCATGGGCATGGGCGAGCCGCTCTACAACTTCGATCACGTGAAGCAGGCGATGGAATTGGCAAGCGACGGCGAAGGCCTCTCGCTGTCGAAGCGACGCATCACGCTCTCCACATCAGGTGTCGTGCCCGAGATCGCCCGCGCCGGAGACGAGATCGGCACCATGCTGGCCATTTCGCTGCATGCGACAACGGATGAAATCCGCAACACCCTCGTGCCCCTCAACAAGAAATATCCCCTGGCCGAACTGCTGCAGGCCTGCCGAACCTATCCCGGACTTTCCAACGCGCGCCGCATCACCTTCGAATACGTGATGCTGAAGGGCATCAATGATTCCCCCGCCGACGCCAAGCGCCTGGTGAAGCTGCTCGCCGGCATTCCCGCCAAGATCAACCTCATTCCCTTCAATCCCTGGCCCGGCACGGCCTACGAATGTTCCGATTGGGAGACGATCGAAACCTTCGCCGAGATCGTCAACAAGGCGGGCTACGCCAGTCCCGTACGCACACCGCGCGGCCGCGACATCATGGCCGCCTGCGGTCAGCTGAAAAGCGAGAGCCAGCGCCTCAGGGCGAAGGACCGGGGCGCACTCCCGGGAGATGCCGCCGCAAATCCATGACCGCCGCCGTCTTGCGCTATCTCCGGCTGGCCTTCGCCTATGCATTGAGTGCCGGCGTGGCGGGACTCCTGATCGGCGTGCTGTTTGCCCTTGCAGGAGAAGGCGTCCCGGATGCACCCTGGTTTGTGCTCGCCGCCTTTGCCGCCCTGTTCATGGCGATCTGGGCGGCCCTTCCCGCCCATGCCATCATCCTGATCGCGGAATGGCGCGCCATCCGCAGCCCCTGGCTCTACGTGGGCTTTGCCATGCTGGTGGGAGGTACCACCGGCGCGGTTCTGCGGCTCACGCCGTGGATGCCCTGGGCCGGTCTCGGCATCGGGATTGCCACGGGACTGACCTTCTGGGCCGTGGCCGGACGATCTGCCGGCGACCTCATTGCGAAGGGAAAGGCGGGCACCTTTCTGCTGCTGCTGCTGGCGGCATCCGCACTGGCCACGGCAGCAGTGACGTGGCTCTACGCGCTGTAGTCTCCACTCTCCTGCAACCCCCACTGTTCCTCTTCCCCAAAAACAAGCTATAGAGGTTGCACCGGGGCTCAACGAGGACAACCAATGCTCAAGAAACTTGCCATCGCCGCAGGCATGATGGTGCTTGCCACACTTCCGACCCGCGCCGAGGTGATCGACATCTCCACCATCAAGTGCTCTGACCTCGCCACCATGACCGACGATGAAGCCAGCTACCTCCTGATCTGGCTGCACGGCTATTACGGCGGCAAGGCGGGCGACACCACGATCGACATGGATTCCTTCGAGGCTGCCGGCAAGGAAATCGGCGCGGCCTGTGGCGCCTCTCCCGATCTCGGCCTGATGACCGTCATCAACCAGATCGACAACGGGCAGTAATCCGGCGGGTGAGGCCGAAGGCGGCCTTGCCTGCCCATTTTTGCAAGTGTAAGGCGCATGCCCGAAGCTGCTGCCCCGTCCGTGGGCCATCCGGGAACCATCATGTCGAAACAGAAAATCCGCAAAGTCGTGCTCGCCTATTCCGGCGGGCTGGATACCTCCATCATCCTGAAGTGGTTGCAGACCGAATATGATGCGGAGGTCGTGACCTTCACCGCCGACCTCGGACAGGGCGGCGAACTTGAACCGGCCCGCAAGAAAGCCGAGTTGCTCGGCATCAAGGAGATCTTCATCGAGGACCTGCGCGAGGAATTCATCCGCGACTTCGTCTTCCCGATGTTCCGCGCCAATGCCGTCTACGAGGGTGTCTATCTGCTGGGCACGTCCATCGCCCGCCCGCTCATCGCCAAGCGCCTGATCGAGATCGCCGAACAGACCGGCGCCGACGCCATCTCCCACGGCGCCACCGGCAAGGGCAACGACCAGGTGCGCTTCGAGCTCACCGCCTATGCCCTCAACCCCGACATCAAGATCATCGCGCCCTGGCGCGAGTGGCAGTTCAAGAGCCGCACCGACCTGATCGAATTCGCCGAAGCCCACCAGATCCAGGTGGCCAAGGACAAGCGCGGCGAGGCGCCCTTCTCGGTTGACGCCAACCTCTTGCACTCCTCCTCGGAAGGCAAGGTGCTGGAGGACCCGTGGGAAGAGCCGCCGCCCTACGTCTACCAGCGCACCATCGCGCCGGAGGATGCGCCCGACACACCGACCTACATCGAGGTGAGCTTCAAGAACGGCGATGCGGTGGCGATCAACGGCAAGGCCATGAGCCCCGCCACGCTGTTCACCGAATTGAACCGCCTCGGCCACGACAACGGCATCGGCCGCCTCGACCTCGTGGAGAACCGCTTCGTCGGCATGAAGTCGCGCGGCGTCTATGAGACCCCCGGCGGCACCATCCTCGGCGTGGCGCACCGCGCCATGGAATCGATCACGCTCGACCGCGAAGCCGCCCACCTCAAGGACTCGCTCATGCCGCGCTACGCGGAACTGGTCTATTACGGCTTCTGGTTCGCGCCCGAGCGCGAGATGCTGCAGGCCATGATCGACAAGAGCCAGGAGCATGTGGAGGGCGACGTCCGCCTCAAGCTCTACAAGGGCAATGTCATCGTCGTGGGCCGCCGCTCGCCGAAGTCGCTCTACAAGAACGACCTCGTGACTTTCGAGGACGACCGCGGCGCCTATGACCAGAAGGACGCCGCCGGCTTCATCCGCCTCAACGCGCTGCGCCTGCGCACGCTGGCGGCGCGCAAGCGCAATACCTGACGGACCATCGTTTTGAGACTGCGAAGGCCACCTCCGGGTGGCCTTTTGCTTTAGCCCCGCTTGCGGCGGGACTTGGCGAAGGTGTCGAAGGCCACCGCCAGCACGATGATGACACCGATGATGATCTGCTGGATGTAGCTGGAGACATTCATCAGCACGAGGCCATTGAGCAGCACGCCGATCAGGATCGTGCCGATCACCGTGCCGAAGATCGTGCCCACGCCGCCGAACAGGCTGGTGCCGCCGATCACCACCGACGCGATGACGGTGAGTTCATAGCCCGTGCCCGCCACGGCCTCTGCCGAATTGAGCCGCGCCGAAAGCACGAAGGCCCCCAGGCCAGCGAAGAACCCCATGATGACATAGACGCTGCAGATGATGGCGTTGACATTGAGGCCCGAGAGCCGCGCCGCCTCGGGATTTCCCCCCACCGCATAGACACGCCGGCCGAAGCGCATGTAGCGCAGCACCACATGGGCAATGGCAGCCGCCACAAGAAAGATGATCACGGGCACGGGCACGGGACCGATCTTGCCCTGTCCCCACCAGGTGAAGGCCTTGTCGAATCCGCTGATCGGCCCGCCCGCCGCAAACAGCAGCGCCGCGCCACGAAAGACCGACATGCCGCCCAGCGTCACCACAAAGGGCGGCACCTTGAGGCGCGTGATGGAAAAGCCCTGCAGGTATCCGCCGATCAATCCCACGATGATGGCAGCCAGCGCCGCGAGCGGCCAGCCGTAGCCCACCGCATCATCACCCACGGTGAAACGGTCCTGCATGCCGCCCTTGGCCACCGCGGCGGCCACAAGCCCGGCAAAGGCGAGGAGCGAGCCCACCGAGAGATCGATGCCCGCCGTGAGAATGACGAAGGTCATGCCGATGGCGAGCAGCCCCGTGATCGACACCTGGCGCATGACGTTGAAGAGATTGATCGAGGAGAGGAAGCGCGGCTCCATGATGGCAAAGATCGCCATGAGGACGAGCAGGAAGATGAGCGGCGCGAAACGCGCAATGAAGCCGAAGGCATCGAAGGATGTATCGCGCGTGCTGGGCGGGAGGCCGGTCGTGGACATTGCGCGTGTTTCCTCTCAGGCAGCCTTTGGTTTGGAAAGCGTCATCAGCGTCATCAGTTGTTCCTGCGTGGCACCGGGGCCCGGCACGTTTCCGGTGACGCGGCCTTCGCGCATGGTGACGATCCTGTCGGCCAGCGCCAGGATTTCCGGCAGCTCCGATGAGATGACGATGATGGCAATGCCCTCCCGCGCCATCTCGATCAGCAGGTTGTGCACCTCGACCTTGGCACCCACGTCGATGCCGCGTGTCGGTTCATCGACGATCAGCACGCCAGGCCGCAAGGCGAGCCAGCGCGCCAGCACCACCTTCTGCTGGTTGCCACCGGAAAGATTGCCGACCAGCTGCTCGTCCGACGTCATGCGGATGTTGAGCTTGCGGCGGTAGTCTTCGACGAGATCCTTTTCCCGCCGTACATTGATGAAGGACCCCCACCCGGTGATGCGGTCATGAGCGGCCATCGACAGGTTTGTGCGGATGGCGAGGCCGAGAAACAGCGCCTGCTGCTTGCGGTCTTCGGGGACGAGGCCGATGCCGTGGGCAATGGCATCGGCGGGACTGGCGATGGCAACGGCCCTGCCGCCCACAAGCACCTCGCCGCTGTCGAGCCTGTCGGCTCCGAAGATGGCGCGCGCCGATTCCGTGCGGCCTGCCCCGACAAGGCCCGCGATGCCGAGGATTTCACCCTTGTGTACGGAGAAGGAGACGTCGTGGAGTTCGATGGCGCTGGCGTCGGTGGCCTTGCGGCGGCGGGTGAGGTTGCGCACCTCCAGTGCCACCTCCGCCGTGGCGCTGCTGTCCTGCCGGTGGGCAAGGAGGCCCACATCGCGTCCCACCATCATGCGGATGATGCCTTCAATGCTCGTGTCGGCGACGCGGCCCTGGCCGACATGGTGTCCGTCGCGCAGGACCGTGAAGCTGTCACAGATCTCGAACACTTCATCGAGCCGGTGCGTGACGAAGATCGTTGAAATGCCGTCGGCCTTCAGGGCCCGGATGATGGCGTAGAGTTTTTCGACCTCTGACCTGCTGAGCGCGGACGTGGGTTCATCCATCACGATGATCCGCGATTTCATGGACAGCGCCCGCGCAATTTCCACCATCTGCTGCTCGGCCACGGCCATGTCGCGCACCCGCGTCGCGGGACCGCGGTCCAGTCCGATCCGCTTCGACAATTTTCGCGTCTCTTCCTCCATCTGGCGATGGCTGACGAAGAAGCGCGATCCCAGTTCCCGGCCCACGAACACGTTTTCGGCGATGCTCATGTCGGGCGCCAGCGTAAATTCCTGGTAGATGGTCACGATGCCGGAGCGCTGGGCTTCCTGCGGCGTTGCAAACACCACGGGCTTTCCATCGAGCGCAATCGTGCCAGAGTCGGGTGCCTGCGCACCGGAGAGAATTTTCAGCAGCGTGGATTTGCCCGCCCCGTTTTCCCCGAGAAAGGCATGAATTTCGCCAGTGCCTACCGCGAAGTCCACGTTCTCAAGCGCCTTCACGCCCGGAAAGGACTTGGAGATGCCCGTCATGCGCAGCAGGGGCGGCACGTCGTCGGAAGATGTCTGCATGGGAGGCTCCGGCCGGGTCACTGCCCGGCCGGATATCCGGATGCTGTTACTTCACTTCGCCCAGGCGTTCGGCAATGTTGAGGTTGTCCTTGGTCACGGCAACGGGCGTGATCAGGTGGACTTGCTCGGCAGGCTTCGTGCCATCCTTCAGGAAGGCCACCAGCGTCTGCACGCCAAGCGCGCTCTGCTGGCCGGGGAACTGCTCGATCGTCGCCGTGAGGCCGCCGTCACGGACCTGCGCCAGGGCCTCGGGCAGGGCGTCAAAGCCGATAATGGTGATGCCCGTGAGATTGCGGGCCTTCACCGCTTCCATGGCACCAAGCGCCATGTCGTCGTTGGCGGCCACGATCACCTTCGGCGGCTCAGCCAGACCGGAGAGGGCGGCTTCCGTCACCGACAGGCCCTTGTCGCGGGCAAAGCCTGCCGTCTGCTCGAACACGATCTTGTACTTGGCGTCGCCGTCCAGCACGTTATGCAGGCCCTTGTTGCGGTCGATGGCGGGCGATGCACCCGATTGTCCCTGCAGGTTCACGATGGTGGCACCATCGGGATAGAGCTGCTTGATGAGATTGCCCTGGGCTTCGCCGCCCTTCACGTTGTCTGCGCCGATGTGGCCGAGAATGCCTTCAACCGAAGGCACGCGGCGGTCCACGGTGACGACGGGAATGCCCGCTTCCACCGCCTGCTGCAGCGCCGGCGCCATGGCGTCCACTTCATTCGGGCTGATCACGATGCCTTTCACGCCCTGTGCGATGGCGGCTTCGATATCCGCCGTCTGCTTGGGAGACGAGACCTGGCCGTCGCTCTCCACGGCTTCGTAGCCCTGCTTGCCGATCTCCGCCTTGAAGGCATTCATCATGTGGACAAAGAACGGAAAGCTCAATCCCGGCACGGAGGCCAGGATCTTGTCAGCGGCCAGCGCCACAGTAGCGCTGCCGAACAGCGCGGCCGCAGCCACGCCTGCAACAAGTGTACGTCGGGTAATGCGCGTCATCATGTTTGTCTTCCTCCCATTGCCTGTTGGCACGCGTAGCATGCGGCAAACTGATATAACAGTTAAAGGGTGGTAAGAGTATGGCAGTTATGCGTGATGCAGAGTGCAAACAATGCTGCGGCACAACACGTGCACCGCACAAAAATGTGCGCCGCAACGGAACCGGAAGTTGTCTTGCGTCGGCACCGCTCCGGCAAATACTCCGTACACGGACGGTTCAGGCGCTCACCTGACGTACACGCGCGCGCCCACCGGCACACTGCCGTAGAGCTCGAACACGTCTTCATTCAGCATGCGGAAACAGCCGGAGGATGCGGCCTTGCCGATGGACCACGGTTCATTCGTGCCGTGGATGCGATAGAGCGTGTCACGCCCATCGCGATAGAGATAGAGCGCGCGTGCCCCCAGCGGATTTTCCGGCCCGCCCTTCACCTGCACTGGCAA
Organism: uncultured Alphaproteobacteria bacterium; assembly: GCA_937868035.1. Classification (GTDB taxonomy): domain Bacteria; phylum Pseudomonadota; class Alphaproteobacteria; order Rhizobiales; family Aestuariivirgaceae; genus Aestuariivirga. The sequence continues at coordinate 5,624 of CALMLK010000012.1, read as the reverse complement.
TTTCGGATTGCGCTGGCGCATGCCGGCGGTGGGTGTCCACGTCGGCCACTTTGCCTTCCGGCCCACGACCGTCGTGCCCGACCACCCCACGCCCTCGCGACCCACGGCAATGCCGAAGCGGATCGCCCTGCCCCGTCCCACGATGACATAAAGATGCCGCGCGGCCACATCGACCACCACCGACCCCGCCTCTTCACGGCCGTTCCAGCGCACATCCTGCCTGCGAAAGGCCGGCGGGATGCGCTCCAGATTCATCAGCTGGATGTCGAACGGCTTCTCGGGGATGATTCCCGTCACCCACTCGGCTTCATTCAGGTCCTTGCGCGCAAGGGCCGGTGAAGCCAGCAGCGCGCTTGCGGCACCCGCCAGGAACAGCCGTCTCTTCATCCCGGTCAGTGATTGTCCCGTGGGACCGGATGAACCTTGGCCACGCGCTGGAACTTGGTGGCACCCTTCATCACCATGCCATTGGACAACTGGTCCACCTCCTTGCGGAAGATCTCCTGCCACGGCGTCTGCGATTCCGGCACCTTGTAGCCACCGTTCTTCTCAAGCTCTTCGCGGCGCTTCTTCAATTCCGCATCGCTCACCAGCATGTTGCAGTCGCCGGTGTTGAGGTCGACGCGCACCATGTCGCCATTCTTGAGGAGTGCCAGGCCACCGCCTGCCGCGGCTTCCGGCGAGGCATTGAGAATGGAGGGCGAGCCGCTGGTGCCCGATTGCCGGCCATCGCCGACGCACGGCAGCGACCGCACGCCCTTTTCGAGGAGATAGCTGGGCGCGCGCATGTTCACCACTTCTGCCGCACCCGGATAACCAAGCGGGCCTACGCCACGGATGAAGAGAATGGTGTTCTCATCCACGTTGAGCGCCTTGTTGTCGATGTTGGCATGATAATCTTCCGGCCCGTCAAACACGATGGCCTTGGCCTCGAAGGCATTGGGGTCCTTCGGGTTGGAGAGATAGCGCTTCTGGAATTCCTCCGAGATCACGCTCGTCTTCATGATGGCGGAATCGAACAGGTTGCCCTTCAGCATCTTGAAACCGGCGCGCTTCTTCAGCGGGTCATTGAATTCGCGGATCACCTTGCGGTTCCAGGAGAACTTGCCCTTGCAGTTTTCACCCAGCGTCTTGCCGTTGGCGGTGATGCAGTCCTCGTGGATCTTTCCGGCGGCGATCAGTTCCGCGATCACGGCAGGAACGCCACCGGCGCGGTGGAAGTCCTCGCCCAGGTATTCACCGGCGGGCTGCATGTTGACGAGCAGCGGCAGTTCATAGCCCTGCGTTTCCCAGTCGCTCACCTCAAGCTCAAGGCCCAAGTGGCGTGCGATGGCATTGAGGGGGTTGGGCGCGTTGGTCGATCCGCCAATCGCGGTATTGACGCGGATGGCATTCTCGAAGGCCTTGCGCGTCATGATCTTGGAAGGCGTCAGGTCTTCATGCACCATCTCGACGATGCGCCTGCCCGTCTCGAAGGCCATCTGGCCGCGTTCGCGATAGGGTGCGGGGATGACTGCGTTGCCGGGCAGACACATGCCCAGCGCTTCCGCCAGCGAGTTCATGGTCGAGGCGGTGCCCATCGTGTTGCAATAACCGGTGGAGGGTGCTGACGAGGCCACGAGATCAACGAAGCCGTTGTAGTCGATTTCGCCGGTGGCGAGTTTTTCGCGCGCCAGCCAGACGATGGTGCCGGAGCCCGTGCGCTGGCCCTTGTAGTCGCCGTTCAGCATCGGACCGGACGAGAGTGCGATGGCCGGAATATCCACCGTCGCCGCCGCCATCAGGCAGGCCGGCGTGGTCTTGTCGCAGCCGATGGTGAGCACGACGCCATCGAGCGGATAGCCGTGCAGCACTTCGACAAGCGACAGATAGGCGAGGTTGCGGTCGATGGAGGCGGTGGGGCGCTTGCCCGTTTCCTGGATGGGATGGATCGGGAATTCCAGCGGAATGCCGCCCGCCGCCGTGATGCCGTCGCGCACGCGGCGCACCCAGTCCACATGGGCGCGGTTGCACGGGCTGAGGTCGGAGCCCGTCTGCGCGATGCCGATGATCGGCTTGCCGCCCTGCAACTCGCCTTGCGTGAATCCGTAGTTGAGATAGCGCTCGATGTAGAGCGCCGTCATGTCGGCATTGGCCGGATTGTCGAACCAGGCCTGCGAGCGGAACTTGAGCGGTTTTGTGGGGGATTTGGACATGAGGAGCCTCGGGGCGGTGAATTGTCATACAAAACATAAGCGGAGGCAGGGCCTCGCGTCCACCCGATTCAGAAATTTGACCATTTGAACAAAATCTGCCAACGTCCGTGAAAATATAAAAACTGTCTCATGGAGGAGACCCGATGGCTGCCAAGAAGAAAGCTGTCAGCAAGGCCGTTGCCCGCCGCGCGGTGCGCAAGGCCGTGGCCAAGGCCGTGAAGACGGTCACAAAAGCCCAGTCCAAAGCCCAGCCCAAGGCAAAGGTCACGCCGGCCCCGCGCAAGGCGGCACGGCCCCCGGACATTCATCCAGCCCGGTTGCCGAAGCAGGACTACGCCGTCAACTTTTCCGACCTGCACCCGCGCCTCACCGATCACGAAGCCCTGGTGGAAGCCGACCGCTGCTTCTTCTGCCACGACGCGCCCTGCCAGACGGCCTGCCCCACCTCGATCGACATTCCCATGTTCATCCGGGAGATCCAGGGCGGTCATCCCAGGTCGGCCGCGAAGACGATCTTCGACCAGAACATCTTCGGCGGCATGTGTGCCCGCGTCTGTCCGGTGGAAACGCTTTGCGAGCAGGTCTGCGTGCGCAACACCTCGGAGGGCAAGCCCGTCAAGATCGGCATGCTGCAGCGCTATGCCACCGACGCCGCCATGGCCGACCGGAAGCACCCCTATTCCCGCGCGAAATCCACGGGCAAGTCCGTGGCCGTGGTGGGCGCCGGTCCCGCCGGCCTCGCCTGCGCCCACCGCCTCGCCATGCGTGGCCACGATGTGACCGTGTTCGATGCTCGGCCCAAGGCGGGCGGACTCAATGAATACGGCATCGCCTCCTACAAGGCGGTGGATGATTTCGCCCAGAAGGAAGTGGACTTCGTCCTGTCGATCGGCGGCATCACCGTCGAGCATGGCAAGGTGCTGGGCAAGGACCTGAAGCTCGCCGATCTGCAGTCCCGCTTCGGTGCCGTCTTCCTTGGCCTCGGCCTGCAGGGCGTCAATGCGTTGGGCACCAGGGACGAGAACAGCAAGGGCATCGAGGACGCTGTCGGCTACATCGCCGAACTGCGCCAGTCGAAAGACCTTGCGAAGCTGCCCGTCGGCCGCAAGGTGCTGGTGATCGGCGGCGGCATGACGGCGATCGATGTCGCCGTGCAATCGAAGCTCCTCGGCGCCGAAGAGGTGACCGTCCTCTATCGCCGCGGCCAGGAGCAGATGAAGGCGAGCCGCTTCGAGCAGGACCTCGCCCAGACCCGGGGCGTCAAGATCAGGCATTGGGTGGCGCCGCGGAAGGTGGTCGTGGTGGAAGGCCGCGCCCGCGGACTCGTGTGTGAATACATGAAGGACCAGAAGGGCAAGCTCATCGGCACCGGCGAGACCTTCACCCTTGAGGCCGACATGATCTTCAAGGCCATCGGCCAGACCTTCATCGATGTGAACGGCGGCAGCCTCGGCCTTGATGGCGGACGCATCCGTGTCGACGCCGACCGCCGCACCACGGTGCGCGGCATCTGGGCAGGCGGTGACTGCGCCGCCGGCGGAAACGACCTCACCGTCGCCGCCGTCGATGATGGCCGCCGCGCCGCCGAATCCATCCATGCCTTCCTGAACGCCTGAGGAGAAACCCCATGGCAGACCTCCGCAGCACCTTCATCGGCGTCAAGTCGCCCAATCCCTTCTGGCTGGCCTCGGCCCCGCCCACCGACAAGGAATACAACGTCGTCCGCGCCTTCAAGGCGGGCTGGGGCGGCGTCGTGTGGAAGACGCTCGGCGAGGAAGGCCCGCCGGTCGTCAACGTCAACGGTCCCCGCTACGGCGCCATCCACGGTCCGGACCGCCGCCTCCTCGGCTTGAACAACATCGAACTGATCACCGACCGGCCGCTGGAAGTGAACCTCCGCGAGATCAAGAAGGTGAAGCGTGAATGGCCCGACCGCGCCATGATCGTTTCCCTCATGGTGCCCTGCGAGGAAGAGCCGTGGAAGAAGATCCTGAAGCGCGTCGAGGAAACCGACGCCGACGCCGTTGAACTCAACTTCGGCTGTCCCCATGGCATGAGCGAGCGTGGCATGGGCGCCGCCGTGGGCCAGGTTCCCGAATACATCGAAATGGTGGCGCGCTGGTGCAAGCAGCACTCGCGCATGCCGGTGATCGTGAAGCTCACACCCAATATCACCGACATCCGCTATCCCGCGCGCGCAGCCCTGCGCGGGGGTGCTGACGCTGTCTCGCTCATCAACACGATTTCCTCCATCGTGTCGGTGGACCTCGACAACTTTGCACCAGTGCCCACCATCGACGGCAAGGGGTCGCACGGCGGCTATTGCGGCCCCGCGGTGAAACCCATTGCCCTCAACATGGTGGCCGAGATCGCCCGCGACAAGGAAACCCGCGGCCTTCCCATTTCCGCCATCGGCGGCGTCACCACCTGGCGCGATGCGGCCGAATTCATTTCCATGTCGGCGGGCAACGTGCAGGTTTGCACGGCGGCCATGACCTACGGCTTCCGCATCGTCGAGGAAATGAAAGCGGGCCTCGCCCGCTGGATGGACGAGAAGGGCTACCGCACCATCGATGATTTCCGCGGCCGCGCCGTGCCCAACGTCACCGACTGGCAGTACCTCAATCTCAACGCCATTTCGAAGGCGAAGATCGACCAGGACCTCTGCATCAAGTGCGGGCGCTGCTACGCCGCCTGCGAGGACACTTCGCACCAGGCGATCATGAAGGAGAAGGACGGCAACCGCCACTTCGAGGTCATGGACAACGAGTGCGTGGCCTGCAACCTCTGTGTGGAAGTCTGCCCGGTCGAAAACTGCATCACGATGGTGCGGCAGACCAGCGGCGTCGATCCCCGCACCAACAAGCCGATTTCACCCGACTACGCCAACTGGACAACCCACCCCAACAATCCGATGACCCGCAAGGCGGCGGAGTAGACGTTCACACGTCCCAGAGTCCGCAGCTCTCGCGGAAGCGGGTCACGGCCAAGCGCGCTTCACGCGGGGGTTGCGGCCTCGCGTCTGTCTCGAGCGCGCCGCGATAGTGCCACACGGTATTTGCATGGTATGGTGAATCCAGCGAAACCTTTGCCCGTTCTGTTGATTTGAACGGGAGGGCCGTCTCAACCGGACGTCTGCGGCAAAAGCGCCGCAGGGCTTGCTCCAGATCAAGGCGGTCTCATGTTTGACGGGGGACAATTCCCCCGTGCCTGAAGGAGGACCGTCATGGCCTATAAAACCATTCTGCTTTGCCTCACCGAGATTGACCGCGTGCCGCAACTGGTGGCCGCCGGCCGCAAGCTCGCCGCCGACCATGACGCCCATGTCACCGGCCTCTACATCATCCCCGGCATTCAGGTTTATCCCAATGCGGGCCTCGCGGCGATCGTCGTTGCTGAGACGCATCCGGCCGACGCCCGCGCCGCTAC
>CALMLK010000011.1 GCA_937868035.1 uncultured Alphaproteobacteria bacterium | reverse complement strand
GAACAGGTTGGAACGCCGCTGGTAAGCGTGAGTACGCGCTACGATGCCAAGGCGCAGGCGCTTGATATCACTGTGGCGCAGGCAACGCCCGCCACGCCGGGACAGGACGAAAAGCTGCCGCTGCACATGCCGCTGGGCATCGGGCTCATCGGGCCGGACGGGCGCGACCTCCCCCTTCACCTCGACGGTGTTGGCGCGTTGAACCAGCCGGTCATCGAACTTTCGACGTCGCAGCAAACCTTCCGCTTCACGGGATTGCGCGAGCGGCCAGTGCTTTCGCTCAACCGTGGCTTCTCGGCACCGGTGGTGCTGACGACTGATGCGAGCGAGGCGGACCGCCTCTTCCTCATGGGCCACGACAGCGACAGCTTCAACCGTTGGGAGGCCGCGCAAGTGCTCTCCCGCGATCTGCTGGTCGAGGCCTATCACGCCTTGCAACACAACGCCGCGGGGCCGGATACCAGCGCCTTCGCGGCCGCGCTTGCGCGCACGTTGCGGGATGCCGAAGCTGATGACGCCTTCAAGGCCCTGATGCTGGAGTTTCCGCCGGAAGCGGAAATTGCCGCCACCATCGGCAACAACATCAATGCCGACCATATCAGGGGCGCGCGCCAGTCCGTGCGGGCTGCTGTTGCTGCTGCCCTCCTGTCAGAACTGGACGCAGTATTTGCCCGCACGGCAGACGAAGGCGGCTACGTTCCGGACACGCAAAGCACGGGACGGCGCGCGCTCCGCTATGCCTGCCTGTCACTGATTGCGGCCGCTGACCCCTCGCGCGCTGTCACTCTCGCCCACGCTGAACTTGCGACGCCACGCCACATGACCGCAGAGATGGGCGCCCTCGCCGCGGTGCTTGCCACGGCGGAAGCAGACACCTTGCTGGCGCAATTCCTCTCTCGTCATCAATCCGATCCGCTGCTTGTCGACAAGTGGCTGATGCTGTCGGCACAGGTGCCTTTGCCGGGTGCTGCCGCACGGGTGGAGAGCCTGACGACACATCCGCTGTTCACCTGGACCACGCCAAACCGCGTCTATGCCCTCATTGGCGCGTTCAGTGGCAACCTCGCAGGCTTCCATGCCACCGATGGCGCAGGGTATGGATTGGTGGCCGATGCGATCATCCGCCTCAATGCCATCAACCCGCAGGTCGCTGCGCGTATGGCTACGGGGTTCCGCAGTTGGCGGCAATTCGATGCGCCCCGGCAGACGGCAGCAAGCGGGCACATGCGCCGCATTCTTGCGACCGACGCACTCTCGCGTGATGTATTCGAGATCATAACAAGAACATTGGGGGATTGAACCCGCGCCAGACTCCGGTGAAGTGCGCGTCGCGGCTTGGCAAATCAGAGTCGCGCGCGTTATTCCGGTTGCAGAGCGCGGGCTTGATTCTGAGCCTTCCCGGTTGCGGAACAAGGCCGTCCCGTGCGCTCCGTGTGGTACAGGACAGATCTTGCAGCGAACCCTCATCAAGGAATGGTTTACACGCGACCGGAGTCTCCGGGTGCGCCTGCCATTTCCGGGTTTTCCCTCCATCCGCATTTCCGAGCGCGTGCTGCGCTGGCTTATCCTCATTCTCACTGCCCTGTTCCTGCTGTCGCTGGCCGGAGCGCTGCTGATGAAGCTGTCAGAATACCGGCGCAGCCACATGACGGATCAGAGTGCCTTCACGCTGCTGCATGCGGATGCAGCGGCACAGGCGTTGCGTCTGCGCAGCCTCGAGTCGCCGGTCACGGCCGTTGATGGCGATCTCCTCTCGCAAAGTCTCGCACCTGGCGCGCTGAGCGACAGCCGCGCCTTCGTGATGGTCGACAGCGCGGGGCTGGTGCTGGCATCGCAGCCTGCCGAATTCGCCGCCGTCGGCAAGCCACTGACGGACGCCATTGCCAACGATGTCTTCACCGCTGTGCCCGTCAATGGAAAGTCGCTGGTGATCGTGCCTGCGGCGGATGGTTCACTGCTTCATGTGGTGTCGCGCGATCTCGGCCGCCTCGGCGGCAGCCTCATTGTTGCGCAGGCCGAAACCGGGTTCCTCGGCCAGTGGAATGCCAATGCAAACCAGCTGGCCATGTTGTTCGGCGTCACCCTGCTCATCCTCACCATGCTTGCAGGATCGTTTCACTGGCAGTCCGCACGGGCCATGGAGGCCGACGATCTGCTGGCGCTTGCCACGGTGCGCCTCGACAAGGCCCTGGATGGTGGTGGCTGCGGCCTGTGGGATTGGGACATTTCGTCGGGGCGCATTTTCTGGTCGGCCTCGATGTTCAACATTCTTGGTCTCGAAAGCCAGGGCAACATGCTGCCCTACCGTGATGTTGCGGCGCTGATGCATCCACTTGATCAGCCGCTCGACAAGCTCGTTGATGACCTGTTGAAGCGCAACAGCCTGGATTTCGATCACGAATTCCGCATGCGTCACGTGAACGGCCAGTGGGTGTGGCTGCGGGCGCGTGCCGATCTCGCGCCGGGGCATCTCACGCAGGATATCGACGCCCCGCATCTCGTTGGCATCGTCTTCGATATTTCCCGGCAGAAGGAATTGGACAAGCTGAACCAGGACGCCGAAGTGCGCCTGAAGGACGCGATCGAGAACATTTCTGAGGCCTTCGTGCTGTGGGACACGGAAAGCCGGCTTGTGCTGTGCAACAGCAAGTATCAGCAATTCCATTCGCTGCCCGCATCGGTCTGTCTTCCGGGCACGCACTACAATGTGGTTGCGCAGTCCTCACGCGAACCCGTCGTGAAGCAATATGTGCCGG
>CALMLK010000010.1 GCA_937868035.1 uncultured Alphaproteobacteria bacterium | reverse complement strand
GCGAATCCATCGCCGAGAATATCGCCCTCAACAACTGGCGGGACTTCTCCCGCCGCGGCATGGTCGATACTTCGCAGCTGCAGGCGCATGCCGAGATGCAGATCGCTGCCTTCGCAGTGCACGCGCCTGGGCCCGCGACACAGCTGTCCGCCCTCTCCGGCGGCAATCAGCAGAAGGTCATTCTCGCGAAGTGGCTGCCACGCAAGCCCGCCGTTCTCATCTGCGACGAACCCACACGCGGCGTCGATGTGGGTGCCCGCCACGACATCTATGCCCGCCTGCGCAAGGCTGCCGACGAAGGTGCCGCCGTGCTGCTCATCTCCAGCGACATGGAAGAAGTGCTGGGCGTCAGCGACCGCATCGCCGTCATGCATGAGGGCAGGATCAGCGGCACGCTGGAACGCAGGGATTTTTCGGAACAGAATGTGCTGCAATTGGCCGTCGGACGCGCCCACCTGGAGGATACCCCCCGATGATCCCCTACAAGAAAGATATCGGACTGCTCATCCTCATCCTGCTGGTCGGCAGCACGGTGGCGCTGATCAACCCGCTGTTCCTGTCGCCCACCAACATGGCCAACACGGCAAACCTCATCGGCCTCTTCGGCATCTTCGCCATCGGCCAGGCCATCGTCATCATCACGGGCGGCATTGATCTTTCCGTCGGCTCCGTCATCGCCCTGCTCGGCGTGCTCATGGTGGACCTGATGGCGGGCGTGGAACTGCCCTGGCCATTCGTGCTGATGCTCATTCCGGTCTTCGGCGCGGTGATCGGGCTCATCCACGGCTTGCTGGTGGTCAAGCTCCGCATCCAGCCTTTCATCGTGACACTCTGCGGCCTGCTCATCTACCGGGGGGCGGCCCGCTTCTTCACCGCCGATGCGACCGCGGGCTTTGGTTTCGGCCAGAGTTTTCCCGCCGTCGAATGGCTCACCGTGGGCCGCAGCTTCGGTGTGCCGCACTCCTTCGTCGCCCTCGTCCTCATCGGCGCGGTGATGTGGCTGGTCCTGCACCGCACTGTCTTTGGCCGCTACCTCTATGCCGTGGGCAAGAACGAGGAGGCGGCCCGCTATTCCGGCATCAACACCGGCGCCGTTGTGGTCGCGGCCTACGTAATCTGCGGAATCCTCACCGCCATCTCCGCCATGTTCTTCGCCATGTACACCCGTTCCATCTCGCCCTCGTCGCACGGCAACTTCTACGAACTTTACGCCATTGCCGCAGCGGTGCTGGGCGGATTCTCCCTGCGCGGCGGAGAAGGCTCGATCCTCGGCGTGATCCTCGGTGCGGTGCTGCTGCAGATCCTCCAGAATCTCGTGAACCTGCTGGGCATTCCCAGCTCGCTGAATTTCGCGGTGATGGGGGCCGTCATTCTTTTTGGTGTTCTGGTGGACAGCCAGTTGGCGCGCTTCCGGCCCATGCTCACGTCACTCAAGGGAACGGCGTGAGGCTGACATGGCTGTTGCCGAAGACCAGGACGTCCGGAGCATCACCATCGCGGCGGGGAGCCTCTCCGCCACGATCCTGAATGTCGGTGCCGCCCTCATGGATTTTGCGGTGGACATGCCGGGCGGACGCCGTCCGCTGATCCTGTCGCTCGGCGAATGGGTGCTCGCCATCGGCGCCCCGATGGGCATGAAAGGCTCAGTGACGTCCGGGATC
>CALMLK010000009.1 GCA_937868035.1 uncultured Alphaproteobacteria bacterium | reverse complement strand
GTGTGTCCGTCTGCCATGGGCTAACCCCCTCAATCCGGACTTGCATCACCGTCCGGATTAAACTTACCAACTAGTAGACAAGTTCCAGGATTCATACGTAGATGAAGCCGGTCCGGACTTCAAGTCCGCGCCATAAGTCACGAACCGGATTGTATTCAACATGCAATGCCCCCGCAGTTGAACTGCGCGGCGGAAGGAGGTTCCATGTCTGCCAAGAGTGCCGTCTCCATCCAGGATCTGCGCAAGGCGATTGAAACCCGCAATGCCGCAAGCCTGAAGGCGTATTACGCGCCCAATGCCGAGCTGACGATCATCGACAGCGACAACCCGCCCAGCAAGCCCCGCACGCTCAAGGGCACTGCGGAGATTGGCGCCTTTCTCGACGACGTCTACAGCCGCGACATGATCCACACCCTCGACATGGGTGTGCGGTCGGATGGCCATCTCGCCTTCGTGCAGGGGTGCAAGTATACCGATGGCACTCGCGTCATTGCATCTTCCGTGGCGGAGGTGGGCCCGCAGGGCATCACCAAGCAGACCACGGTTCAGGCCTGGGACAACTAGACCAGCTTTTCAGGAGACGTCCGATGAAGAAGTTTTCAATCGCCGCGGCGATCACGCTGACGGCTGCCCTTCCGTTCGCATCCGCCGCCCGTGCCGACGATGCCGCCCTCATCAAGAGTGCGGAGGCGGCCGCACCCGCCACGGTTTCCGGCAAGGCCGCCATCTATGCCATGGATGCCTCGGGCCAGATGCGCACCTTGCGCGAAGGCAGCAATGGTTTCTGGTGCATGCCCGATGTGGAATCGACGCCGGGGCCTGATCCCATGTGCGGCGACCAGAATTCCATGGAATGGGCCATGGCCTGGATCGGCAAGAAGGACCCGCCCAAGGGCAAGGTCGGATTCATGTACATGCTGGCGGGTGGCTCTGATGGCAGCAACACGGATCCCTTCGCCGCCGGGCCCACGGAAGGCAACAACTGGGTCTCCACCGGCCCGCACGTCATGGTCGTCAACGCCATGGACATGATGCAGGGTTATCCCACATCGGCAAAACCTGACACCACGCAGCCCTATGTCATGTGGGCCAACACGCCTTACGCCCACCTCATGATTCCGGTGCAGTAGGGTAAACGCCCTCGCCAAATGAAAACGGCAGCACCAGAAGTGCTGCCGTTCGTGGAGATGGGCTGGCCCGGCTTACTTGAGCGTGGCGAGATAGGCGATCAGGTCGGCGCGCTCGGTGGCGTCCTTCACGCCCGGGAAGGCCATCTTGCCCTTCGGCACGTCCTTCTTGGGGTTTTCGAGATAGGAGTCGAGCTTCGCCGCATCCCACGCACCGGCAGTGGCGGCATATTCCTTCATGCTGTCCGAATACTTGAAGTCGGCAGCGCTGGCGATGGGGCGTCCCACGATGCCAACCAGCGACGGGCCGACCTTGTTCTTGGCGTCCGTGACGCTGTGGCAGGCAATGCACTTCTTGCCGACGGTCGCGCCCTTGGCGGCGTCACCATCAGCAAGCGCCGGGGCCGAGAGCGCTGCGAGGGCAGCAAGGGCAAGGAGGGATTTGGAGAATGTCATGACAAGGTCCTCTGAAAAAGCCGCATCATTTGGGATGGAGATGCCGGCAGCGCATTGACACAAGTCAAGCTATGCCAGCACGCTCTTTTAGATTCATCGTGGCAGCCTGTCACATCCAAAAAACGCAGTTCATCCCCGGTGTTCCCGCAAGGGCAACGGAAACGCCGGGGAGAACCATCTGGCGTTGTGCCGGGCCTATGCCGCAGCCGTCTCCGGCACCATACCGGCCCGCCGCGCAAACAGGGCGACCAGCGGACTGTCGTGCTTTGCCGCGGCCCGTTCCGCCGTCAGCGCTTGCGCCAGGGCCGTGTCACCGCCACGCAAGGCCGCTTCCAGCAGGGTGAGGTCGATGATGTCGCGCTGGGCATGGCTGCCGCCGAAACGCGCGGCACTGTTCCGCACCGGTCGCATCAGGCTGACGGCCTTCGCATGATCGCCCTTGTGGAAGGCAATGAAGCCCTGGATCAAGGGCAGCCCCACATCGTTGGAGAACGCGATGTTGTCGCCTTCTGCATCCATCTGCGCCGCCAGCGTCGCCTCCACAAGGTCCTGACGCCCCGCGCCGAGGAAGGCCATCACAGCATGCAGGTCATTGAAGGCGTAGTAGCCCGGCACCCACAGGTCTTCGTAGCGCGCGACCAGCGCGGCCCAGCGCTTGCCGGGATCGATGCCGCGCAAGTGCAACCGCCACAGCAGTGCGGAGGCATCGACCAGATCCATCATCTGGTTCTGCGCCACCGTGGTGATGGGCCCGTCTGCCAGTTCCAGCACCGCCGCCTCATCGCCGCGGTCCAGGTGATAAAGGGCGAGATGCCACCAGTTGTGCACGGCAAAGAAGCTGTCCTTGGTCCAGCCCTCCACATCCTCGCGCATGAAGCGGATGCCATCGTCGTGGCGGCCCTGCATTTCCAGCACATGGGCAACAGCATGTTTCGCCCAGCCATCGTGGCGCTGCAGCGACAGCGCCTCGCGGCCCTTGGCCTCGGCCTGGGCATAGTCGCCCATTTCCTCCAGCCCGAAAGCATGCATGCCGAGCAGCGAATGGTAGCCCGCCATGGATTTCGACCAGTGCGGCGCGGCCCGGCCGATACGGTCCCGCAGCATGCGCGAATTGCCCGTGAAGAAATCGAGCTGGTGTCCGGCAATCAGCGCCAGCAGGTCGCGCGGATATTGCACGCTCACATCTTCGATGATGCGTGACGCCTGGTGAAAGCGCCCGCCCGCCAGCGCCTTCACGGCTGCCACGTGGCCCTGTTCGCGTGCGTTGGAAGGCAGCCTTTCGGCCTCTGCGATGGCAGCCTGGATGGCAGCCGCGGCCTTGGCATCGGTGCCCAGCAGATAGAGCCACGCTTTCAGCACATGGGCCATCACGAAGCCAGGCTCCGCCGCGATCACTTGCTCGGCCAGCCCGAGGGGATCACCGGCATAGTTGGAAAGCTGCTGCAACGCCGCCGCAAATTGTGCGGCACCGTTCTGGCTCGCTCCCGTCAGGCTGTTTCCTTGTAGATCAAAGCTCATGGCGGTCACCCTCAAATGTCCAGATATGGATAGTGCAGGTGCGTCTGTTTGCGCGGCGCAGTGCTGCGCCGGGGCAAGCCTGCATCTTCCAGAAGGCGGTCGTCAAGGTGGGCAATGGCGCGGCGCGTTTCGCGTCCCGCCCGCCAGTTGGCAATGCGGCGCGCAAGGCGGCCGCGAAGAATACTCATCGTTCTCTCCTTCGGTCATCGTGCCCCACGTCGCACGTGCAATATTTCTCAACTGTCAGTGGGTTGAGGGCGTCTTGCACGGGATGCTACATAGGAAGGCGCGGGCGGGGCATGAATGACAGATTGGCCACCTCACATGACCGCACGTTCAAATCCCGTTGCCGATGATCCGCTGGGCGCCATCCTGGGCATGATCAGGCTCAGTGGTGCCGTGTTCATCGACAACCATTTCACTGCGCCGTGGTCGGTGCTGTCCTCGGTGACGGTGCAGGATTGCGTGCCCTTTCACATGAATCCGCGCCAGCTTGTGGCCTATCATCTCGTCACGGAAGGCCGCTGCTTTGTTTCGCTTCCCGGGCACGCGCCGCTCATTGCGGAAGCAGGCGATGCCGTAATCCTGCCGCGCAACGATGCGCATGTCATGTCGAGCGACCTCGGCCTGGCACCCATGCCTGCCGAGGAGTCCGTCATTCCGGGAGAAGAAGGCTCGGTCGCCTGTTGCAGGCTGGGCGGCGGTGGCGCGCTCACCCGCATCTACTGCGGCTTTCTCGCCACCTCGGAGGAATCCAATCCGGTCTTCGAGGCCCTGCCGCCCCTGCTCAAGATCAGCATCAATGAATGCGAATCCTATGACTGGATTGAAAGCTCCATGCGCTACGCCATCCAGGAGATCGTCCAGGGCCGCCTTGCCTCATCGACCACAATGTCACGGCTGGCGGAGCTTCTGCTGGTCGAGGCGCTGCGCAAGTACATGTCGTCCGGCGAAGCGGACTACCGCTGGCTCGCCGGCTTCCGCGACCGCCAGGTGGGCCGTGCTCTCAGCCGCCTCCATCAGGATCTCGCCCATGACTGGACGGTGGACGTGCTGGCGCGCGAGGCCGGCATGTCGCGCACGGCCTTTACCAACCGCTTCAGCGAACTGACGGGCCTGTCGCCCATGCGCTACGTGGCCGACTGGCGCATGCGCGCGGCGCAGACGCATCTGAAGGACGGCGGCCACACCGTCGCCGCCGTCGCCGCCAAGGTGGGCTACGAGTCGGAGGAAGCCTTCAGCCGCGCCTTCAAGAAAAACTTCGGCACCGCCCCCGCCACATGGCGCGAACGCGAAAGGGACTGCGCCTGAAGGGACGGCGCATGAGCGTGACATGAAAAAAGGGCGCAGCCTTGGCTGCGCCCGCGTTACGTTCAGTGGTGGCTGTCTCAGCCGGCGATCTTCTGCTTCAGGTCGCCCTTGGCATAAAGCTTGGCCATGTCCGCGAGCGGAATGACCTTCTTGATCTTCGAGGCTTGGCCCGCCGTGTTGAATTCGTTGAAGCGCTGCGTGCACAGCTTGTTGATCGCATCCATGCCCGGCTTCAGGTACTTGCGCGGGTCGAATTCCGAAGGCTCCTCGGCGAAGACCTTGCGGATGGCGCC
>CALMLK010000008.1 GCA_937868035.1 uncultured Alphaproteobacteria bacterium | reverse complement strand
CGAGGTGCAGGCGCATTTCGAGAAGCTCGACGGTTACGCGCAGGAGGCTCGCGCCCGCGAGGTTCTGGCGGGGCTGTCCTTCACCCAGGAGATGATGGACGGAGACGTCGGCAAGCTCTCGGGCGGTTGGAAGATGCGCGTGGCGCTGGCCCGCATCCTGCTCATGCGGCCCGATGCCATGCTGCTGGACGAGCCTTCCAACCATCTCGATCTCGAAAGCCTGATCTGGCTTGAGGACTTCCTCAAGACCTATGACGGCATGCTGCTGATGACGAGCCACGACCGCGAGTTCATGAACCGCATCGTCACGAAGATCGTGGAGATTGATGGCGGCGAGCTCAACTCCTATTCCGGCAACTACGAATTCTACGAGTCCCAGCGCGCCCTTCTCGAAAAGCAGCAGCAGGCGCAATTCGAGCGCCAGCAGGCCATGCTGGCAAAAGAGCTGAAGTTCATCGAGCGCTTCAAGGCCCGCGCCAGCCACGCGGCGCAGGTGCAATCCCGCGTCAAGAAACTGGACAAGATCGAGCGGGTGGAAATGCCGAAGCGGCGCGAGAGCGTGCAGTTCGATTTTCCGGCGGCGCCGCGCTCGGGCGAGGATGTCGTGGCCCTCAGCGCCGTGCACAAGGCCTATGGCTCGCGCGTCATCTATGACGGCTTTGATTTCACCATCCGCCGCCGGGAGCGCTGGTGTTTGATGGGCGTGAACGGCGCCGGCAAGTCCACGCTGCTCAAGCTGGTGGCGGGGGCAACGGAACCCGACGCAGGCAAGGTCACGCTCGGCGCTTCGGTGAAGATGGGATACTTCGCCCAGCATGCCATGGAGTTGTTGGAGGGTGAGGACACGGTGTTCCGGTCGCTGGAGCGGGCTTTCCCGCAGGCGAGCCAAGGGAGCTTGCGCACGCTGGCAGGATGTTTCGGATTTTCCGGCGACGACATTGCCAAGCCGTGCCGGGTTCTTTCAGGTGGCGAGAAGGCGCGGCTGGTCATGGCGCGCATGCTGTATGATCCGCCGAATTTCCTGGTGCTGGACGAACCCACCAACCATCTCGACCTGCTCACCAAGGAAATGCTGATCAAGGCGCTTGCCGGTTACGAAGGCACCATGCTGTTCGTGAGTCACGACCGGCATTTCCTGGCCGAACTTTCGAACCGCGTGCTGGAACTCACGCCCGAAGGCATCCACCAATACGGCGGTGGCTACACCGAATACGTGGAGCGCGTCGGCTACGAGGCACCGGGCTTGCACCATTGACGCGGCGTGCCGGCGGCTTCCGCTACCAGCGAAAGGTCATGCCGGCGTTGGCAGACGCGGGCCCCAGGCTGCCTGCCTGTTCTTGCAATAATCGCTTCCAGACTTCCCGCATGTCGTTTCCGCGAGGGGGTGAGGCGAAAAAGCTGCTGCGCCGTGCGCCGCTCTGACCTATGGAGATTTCCGGAATTTTCGATCCAGCCACTGGACCGGTGCGCTGGATTGTGTATTTCTTGCCAAGAAACATTGTTAACCCAGAGGAATGCCCTTCCATGACCGTTCGTTCCGACATCGAAATCGCCCGCGACGCCAAGATGAAACCCATCATGGAGGTGGGCCAGAAGCTCGGCATTCCCCATGCGGATCTCATTCCCTACGGCCACACCAAGGCCAAGGTGCACCTGAACTACATCGACAGCCTCGCCTCCAAGAAGGACGGCAAGCTCATCCTCGTCACCGCCATCAACCCGACGCCTGCGGGCGAGGGCAAGACGACGACGACGGTGGGCCTGGGCGACGGCCTCAACGCCATCGGAAAGAAGGCCATGGTGGCGCTGCGTGAACCGTCACTCGGCCCGTGCTTCGGCATGAAGGGTGGCGCGGCGGGCGGCGGCTATGCCCAGATCGTCCCGATGGAAGACATCAACCTGCACTTCACGGGCGACTTCCACGCCATCACCAGCGCCCACAACCTGCTCTCGGCGATGATCGACAACCACATCTACTGGGGCAACGAACTCGGCATCGACACGCGCCGCGTGGCCTGGCGCCGCGTCATGGACATGAACGACCGCGCCCTGCGCGAAATCGTCTGCTCGCTGGGCGGTGTCTCCAACGGCTATCCGCGCGAAGCAGGCTTCGACATCACGGTCGCTTCCGAGATCATGGCGATCCTCTGCCTCTCCACCTCGATTGCCGACTTTGAGCGCCGCATCGGCCAGATCGTCGTTGCCTAC
>CALMLK010000007.1 GCA_937868035.1 uncultured Alphaproteobacteria bacterium | reverse complement strand
ACATCACCCACCTTGAGGCGGATGGAGGCGATGGTCACGCGCTTGCCGTTCACCTTCACGTGGCCGTGGCTGACGAACTGGCGGGCGGCGAACACGGTCGGCACCCACTTGGCACGGTACACGGCCGTGGCGAGGCGGCGCTCGAGGAGGCCGATGAGGTTTTCCGACGAGTCACCCGTCATGCGGATGGCTTCCACGTAGAGGCCGTGGAACTGGCGCTCCGACAGGTTGCCGTAGTAGCCCTTGAGCTTCTGCTTGGCGCGCAACTGCGTGCCGAAGTCGCTCATCTTGCCCTTGCGGCGCTGGCCGTGCTGGCCCGGGCCGTATTCACGCTTGTTCACCGGGGACTTCGGACGGCCCCAGATGTTCTCGCCCATGCGGCGGTCGATCTTGTACTTGGCGTTTGAACGCTTCGTCATGTCACTTCTCTCAAATGCGGCAGAGACGTAAAAATGGCTAGCGGGGGTGAACCCGGCCTCCTTTACAGCCCCAACCAGTTGGGTTGGAGCCCACCCTCCTCAGACACCGGTCTCCCGGCCGACAGGCACCTGCAAGAGGTGCCACGGGCAAGCAAAACACCGGGCAAACCCGGCGCTGGCGGGGTACTAGGGGATTTGGGGGACGCTGTCAAATCAGACGCTCCACGCGGGGAATGGCACCGCCATTCCTGGGGCCGTTCCGGCCTGCCCGGCGTCCTTACCCTCAAGGACCGTCACAAGCACCTGATCCTTTGGAACATTCTGCAAGGTTCGGTCGTTTTCCGGTCAAGACAACCATGGAGACAGGCCATGCCCGACTATGATGACGACCTTGAGCACGGCGAACGCTTCGCCATCTCGCCCGATGCCATGATCTGGCTCGTCTGCGCCATGGTGCTGAGTTCGGTGTTTTTCGGCGCCCTTCTCCTCACGGTGCTGACCCTTCCGGGACTCCATACGGACCTGATGCGTACGATCCCCGCCGTCATCTTTGCCTCTCTGATCCTCGCGCCTGCATCGGCGGGCTTCGTGGCTTATCGCATGCGCCTGCGCAACTGGGGCCGCCGCGCCTGGGTGCGGGGCGATGTCATCTCCGGCCACCGGCGGCGCTGACCATTCTGCGGCGCATGGCAGCATGAACGGGCCATGCGTGGACGGCACGGTTGGGCCCCGCTAGCCTGATCCCCAATGCGCCAGTTGAAATCCCGGGTCCGCGATGTGTCGGCCGTCATTCTTGTGAGTCTCTACGTGCTGCCCCTGCTGTGGTGGGGGCTCTCGGCCTTCACGCCGGCCGATGCACTGCTGGAGATCGGCAGGATGCTGCGGCTCGATTTTTCCCCGACGCTGTCCAGTTTCGCCCTTGTCATACTGGGCGTG
This sequence comes from uncultured Alphaproteobacteria bacterium, assembly GCA_937868035.1. Classification (GTDB taxonomy): domain Bacteria; phylum Pseudomonadota; class Alphaproteobacteria; order Rhizobiales; family Aestuariivirgaceae; genus Aestuariivirga. The sequence goes on along the minus strand of CALMLK010000007.1, from coordinate 1,885 downwards.
GAAGGCACCATTTTCGACTCCCGCCAGAGCCTGGTCGATTCCACCTCTGTCGCCCTGCTCTCCAGCGCCATCGTGCTGCTGGCGGCAGCGCCCATGGCCTATGCGCTCTCGCAGATGACGTTCCGCGGCAGCGCCACACTCCGCCGCACGGTGATCCTGCAGCGCTTTCTGCCCCCCATCGCCATCGTGTTCCCGCTCGTTGGGCTCTATCACGGCTGGGGCTTGCTCGATACGCGCCTCGGCGTGGCACTGGCCCATGCCGCACTCAACCTGCCCTTCGCCGTGCTGTTGCTGAAATCCTTCTTCGATGACGTGCCGCATGAAGTGACAGAAGCCGCGCGGCTGGATGGCGCCTCGCGGGGCGAAACATTTCTCCATGTGGTGTTGCCGCTGATGAAGGGCGGTGTCGCCACCACGGCGATCCTCTGCTTCATCTTCTCCTGGACGGAATTCCTGCTGTCGCTGTTCCTCACCCAGAACATGCGGCTGATGCCGGTGCAGGCCGGCATCCTCATCATGAACATGTGGGGCCTCATCTCCGCGCTCACCACCACGGCCCTTGTCCCCGCATTCATCTTCGTTCTGATCGTGCAGAAGCATCTGGTGCGGGGGCTGACGCTGGGGATCTACCGGTAGGCCTCAACCCTGGAACGCGCCATCCGAACCTTGACCGTGGGGACGCGAACCAACCGTTACGCGGGCAGGTCAATGACCATGTGTTTGGGAAAGCCCATCGAGGCGTAGGCGGTGAGCGTTTCCGAGGCACTGCCGCGTGCTGAGGTGAGAATGACGGTGCCGTGGGCGGGCGCATGGGGATCATCCCCCTTGAGCGGCGTTTCCTCCACGATGTCGGCGGTGCGGCGCGCGATCGCCGGTGCGGGATCAATGTAGGTCACGGGCCACGGCGCCACCTTTGCCATGTCTTCTGTCAACAGCGGATAGTGCGTGCAGCCCAGCACCACCACGTCCGTCTGCTTGCCGTCGCGCTTGCGGAAGACGGGCGCGATCTCGGCCTTCAATTCATCCAGATCGATTCCATGGCCCTTGAGCTTGCGCTCGGCGATCTCGGCAAGGCGCGGCGCGCCATGGAGGATCACCTTGCAGTGAAAGGCGAAGGTGTGGATCAGCGAATGGGTGTATTCGCGGCTTACGGTGCCCGGTGTGGCGAGGACGCCGATGACACCGGATTTCGTCTGGGCCGCCGCCGGCTTGATGGCAGGCACCGTGCCGACGAAAGGCACCTTGTAGGCCGCCCGCAAATCCGCGAGCGCGATGGTGGAGGCCGTGTTGCAGGCAATCACCACCACATCCGGATGAACCTCGTCGATGAGCATGCAGATCACCATCACGATGCGGCGGGCAAGTTCCTTTTCCTTCCATGCGCCGTATGGAAAGGCGGCGTTGTCGGCGGCATAGACGAGATGGGCCTCCGGCATCTGCCGCGCCACGGCCCGCGCCACGGTCAAGCCGCCCATGCCGGAGTCGAAGAGGAGGATGCGGGGCTTCGCGGTCGGCATGGGGAACCTGCTATTCGCTCTTCTTCATCTTCCGCAACTCATGCACCCGCGTGAGCGACGAGATGATGCCGCGCAATGTGCTCACCTCCTGTGCCGAAACTGCGGTGCGCGCGAAAATATTCCGGATGTTGCGCATCATGCCGGGGCGCTTCTCATCCGTCTTGAAGAATCCCGCTGTCCACAGCTCGCGCTCGAGATGATCGTAGAAGCCGTAGAGTTCTTCCTTGGTGGCGGGTCGCGTGTCCGGCATCTGCAGGCCGGGGCCTTCCAGCGCAGGAAGCTCCGGCGTCGCCTGGCCCAGCGAAGTGGCCTCGTGCTTGAACCACTCGTAGCCCATCAGCAGCACGGCCTGCGCAATGTTGAGCGAG
>CALMLK010000006.1 GCA_937868035.1 uncultured Alphaproteobacteria bacterium | reverse complement strand
GCATCGACCGGCTTCGCCGCGAGCGCAGCAGCCAGTTCACCGACCTCGACGACTACGACGTTGCCAGCGATGAACCGGGACAGGACGAGGCCTTGCGCCGCGTCCAGGAAGACAGCGCCGTGGCCAAGGCGCTGGCACAGATCCCGCCTGAACAGCGCGAACTGCTTGTGCTCAGCTACGTGGAAGACCTGCCGCAGAGTGAAATCGCGGCGCGGCTCCACATTCCGCTGGGCACCGTGAAGAGCCGCATGCGGCTGGCCTACCGCAGGCTCAAGAAGATACTGGAGACACTGACGTGACAATCACCCATCACCTCGATGATGCGACGCTCATGGGTTATGCGGCAGGAACGCTGGGCGAGGCGCACAGCGTGATCGTGGCCGCCCATGCGGCCATGTGCCCCGAATGCCGGGCCGCCATCCGCGTGGCCGAGAGCCTGGGCGGACTGGCGCTGGAAGACCTCGATGCCAGCGGCGTGAGCGACACTTGCCGCGCCGCCACCCTTGCCAGCCTTGACGGTGTCGTGCGGGCAACGCGGCCGAAGCGCGCCGCGACCGTGGGCGAGGTTCCGGCCCCGCTGTGCAATCTCATCAACGGCACGGCGCTGTCCAACCTCAAATGGAAGACCAAGGCGCCGGGCATCGCAAAGTTCGATGTGCCGCTGACGCCCGGTGCCAGGACACGGCTGCAGCTCCTGCGCATTGCACCGGGGAAGGCGCTGCCTGACCATGGCCATGGCGGCGAAGAACTGACGCTCATCCTCAAGGGCTCCTATTCCGATCACACCGGGCGCTATGGTGCGGGAGACGTGGCCGACCTCGACATGGAAACGGAACACGCCCCCCGGGTTGACTCGGACGTGGAATGCATCTGCGTTGTCGCAACGGAAGCGCCGACCCGGTTCAAGTCGTTCTGGGCGCGGCTGGCGCAGCCTTTCGTCGGCATCTGAACCATGTCCCTGCCCTGGCGGGTGGCGTGGATCACGGGGGCATCCTCAGGCATCGGCGCGGAGATGGCCCGGCAGCTTGCGGAGAACGGTGTCATCGTGGCGGTGACAGCCCGCACGCAATCCGCCCTTGATGAGATGTCCAAAGCGCAGCCCAACCTGCGCGCCTATCCTGCCGATGTGACGGATGCGCAGCAACTCAGCGACGTGTTTGCGCGAATCGAACAGGAACTGGGTGCGGTTGATCTTGTCGTCGCAGGTGCCGGCACCTACCGGCCGGTCGCACTGGACACCTTCTCTCCCGATCCCTTCCGCAGCATGATCGATACCAATTACATGGGCGTCATCAACGTGCTCTCCGCCGTGCTGCCCGTTTTCAGGGCGCGGCGCAAAGGCCATGTGGCGTGGATTGCCTCTGTTGCGGGCTATCGGGGGCTTCCGAAGGCGGCGGCCTATGGACCCACCAAGGCCGCGCTCATCAATCTTGCCGAAAGCCTCAAGCCTGAACTGGAGGCCGAGGGCATCACCGTGAGCGTCATCAACCCGGGCTTCGTTCGGACACCCCTCACCGCGCAGAATGATTTCGAGATGCCCTTCCTCATGGAGGCGCCCGAGGCGGCCCGGCGGAGCATTGCCGGCCTCGCCAGGGGGCGTTTTGAAATCGCCTTCCCGGCGCGCTTTGTTGTCATCTTGAAGCTGGCCCGCCTGCTGCCCTATCGCTTGTACTTCGCGCTCATCCGGCGCGCCGTGCTCAAGCGATGACAGGACGTGCCAGAATTCATTGCCCATCTTGCCCTGGCGGCTTCCGCCTTCCTGTCGGCCACTTTGCTGCCCGGCACGTCGGAGGCGACGTTTGTGGCCACGGCAGCGGAATGGCCTGACGCCGCCTACTCGCTTTTCGCCGTGGCAGCGCTCGCCAACACGGCGGGTTCCATCGTCAACTGGTGGATCGGCCGCCATGTGGAGCGTTTTGCGGAAACGCGCTGGTTTCCGGTGTCCAAGGAAAAACTGGCGCGGGCGCAGAAAATCGCGGGCCGCTACGGCATGTGGACGCTGCTGCTCGCGTGGGTCCCGGTGCTGGGCGATCCGCTGACGCTTGCGGCCGGCCTGATGCGCGTGCCGTTCCTACCCTTTGCGCTGCTGGTGGGCACGGGCAAGGTCCTGCGCTACGCGGTGCTGCTGTGGGGCCTCCGGGCCCTCACCTGATCAGGCAGGTTTGCGGAGCTTGTAGATGCCGACGTCAATGATGCCTTCCGTGAAGCCCGCCTCGCAGTAGCAGAGATAGAGTTTCCAGAGCTTGCGGAAGCGCTCGTCGAAGCCGAGCGGTTCGATGCGCGGCCAAGCCTCCTCGAAGCGATCGTGCCACATCTTCAGGGTACGCGCATAGGAGAGGCCGAAGCATTCCATCTTCTCGAAGATCAATCCGGCCTTGCGCGTCTGCTCGCGGATGATCTCCTTGGTCAGCAACATGCCGCCGGGGAAGATGTAGCGCTGGATGAAATCGACGCCGTTCTTGTAGGCGTCGAAATTCTCTTCGGCGATGGTGATGCCCTGGATCGCGGCCGCACCGCCGGGCTTGAGCCGGTCGAAGAGGGTCTTGAAGTAGACGGGCCAATGGGCTTCTCCCACGGCCTCGATCATCTCCACCGAGGCAATGCCGTCGAAGGTGCCCTTGGTGTCGCGGTAATCTTCGAAGACGAGGTCGACCTTCTCATCCAATCCCTCGCGGCGCATGCGTTCGCGGGCAAATTCGAGTTGTTCCTTCGAGAGGGTGATGCCGCGCAGGTGCCCGCCAGCCTTGCCCACCGCTTCGGCGACACCGCCCCAGCCACAGCCGATCTCGAGGATGGATTTGCCCGGTCCTGCTCCGGCAGCTTCCAGGACCTTTTCGATCTTGCGGCGCTGGGCGGCTTCGAGGCTGTTGCCCGTGCCGTCGAACACGGCGGAGGAATAGCTCATCGTGTCGTCCAGCCAGAGCTTGTAGAACTGGTTGCCCAGATCGTAGTGGGCGGAAATGTTTTCCTTCGAGCCGTCCTTGGTGTTGTCGCGCAGGCGGTGCCAGATCTTGTCGAAGAGGCTGGCAAAGAAGACTCCCGTGGATGCCTTGTCGAGGCCGGAGCGGTTCTGCAGGTAGAAGCGGAAGAATGACGTGGGATCGCGGCTCTCGATGTCGCCGGCGAGATAGCGTTCGAAGAAGCCCAACTGGCCGCGCCGGATGGAGGCCCAGATCACCTTGAAGTTGGTGAGATGCAGATCCGCGTCGAGGCCCGAACCCTTTTCACCGAGCAACACACTCCGCCCGGACGGCAGCGTGAGTTCCAGTGAGCCCTTGTAGTCCTTGGGCAGCAGCCGGCGTGCTGCCGCCAAAATGAGATTGCCGAGAATGCCCTCACTCATGGTTCCCCACCCGCCTCGATGTCCCTTCGTTCACGAAGGCGATTGCAGATTGAGGCCCTTCAGCCAAAGTTTCAAGGCCTCCCAGTGAATTCCGCCGACCACGGTGGCGGACTGGAAGGGCAGGCGCAAGAATTGCCCCAGCAGGGCAAAGCTGGAGAGGGGGCGACGTTCCGCCTCGCAATCGGCCTTG
>CALMLK010000005.1 GCA_937868035.1 uncultured Alphaproteobacteria bacterium | reverse complement strand
TGAACTCAGGTTGCCGCGCACACTAGTGGACGCGCTTTCATGCGTCTTGCAGGATTGACTGGCGGCGACTGCGGAATCGGCACAAAATCATCTGGTCATGCCGCCCCGCCGCCGCTCCCCTGCTCCACATCCATTGCCGCCGTCCGGTACCTCGGCAGCGCCTCCCTGGCTAGAAGCGCTCTATGATGCGGTGCCCGACACGGTGTTCTTCATCAAGGACGGCACCGGTCGCTACACGGCGGCGAACCAGACGCTTGCGGCGCGCCTGGGCTTGCGCGACAGGCGGGCGCTGATCGGAAAAACGGCGGAAGAGGTTTTCCCCGGTGTGCTGGGCCAGCGCTATGCAGCGCAGGATCTTTCCGTGCTGCAATCAGGCCAGGTCCTGAGCGGCGTGCTGGAACTGCACCTCTATCCCGGCGGCGCGGACGGCTGGTGTCTCACCTGGAAGACGCCTGTCCGTGATGATGCGGGCCGCGTCACGGGCCTTGCCGGCCTGTCGCGAGACCTGCCGGCGTGGTCGGTGATGAAGCCTGAAAACCGCAAGCTGGCACGGGTGCTGGATCATGTGCACGGTCATCTGGCCCAGCCGCTGCGGCTCCCTTCACTGGCGCGGATCGCAGACCTCTCCGCCTGGCAACTGGATGCGCGGATGCGGCAATTGTTCGGCGTGTCGATGGCGCAGTTCATCACGCGCACGCGCATCACGCGCGCCTGCCAGCTGTTGCAGGGCGAACGGCAGCCGGTCAGCAGCATTGCGCTCGGTTGCGGCTACAGCGACCAGGCAGCCTTCACCCGCGCATTCCGGCAAGCCACGGGGCTGACCCCGCTGCAATACCGGAACCTCAAGCGTCTGTGATGGATGAAGTTGCTTTCCGCCTTCAAGCGCTCCGCACTTGAAGGTTTGGAGCCTTAAAGAACAATCACCTTGGTGCCGACGCGCACCTTCTCGTAAAGCTCGATCACTTCCTTGTTGAGCATGCGGATGCAGCCCGAAGACGCGGCGGTGCCGATCGATTCCGGATGGATGGTGCCGTGAATGCGGAAGCCCGTATCGCCGCCCTTGTTGAAGAGATACATGGCGCGCGGGCCCAGCGGATTGATGGGAAGTCCGCCCGGCATGCCGCCTGCCCACTTGGCGTATTTCGGTGTGCGCTCGATCATCTCCGGCGGGGGTGTCCACACGGGGTTCACGCGCTTCAGTCCGACGCGCGCCGTGCCGGCCCAGGAGAAGCCCTCCTTGCCGACGGCCACGCCGTAGCGCACGGCCTTGCCGCTGCCGAGGACGAAATAGAGCGCACGCTCGTGAGTCCGGATGATGATGGTGCCAGGCTTCTCGCCGCTGGCGAACGTCACCGTCTCGCGGCCCTTGTAGTTCAACTTCTTGCGGCTGCTGATCTTGACCTTGCGGACCTTGATCTTGCGGGCGTCCTGCGCGGTGCGGACGGGTGACTTGCGGCCCCGCTTCTTGGCCCAGATTTCTTCGAAGATGCTGGCCTTGGCATCAGCGGCGCTGAGTGCCACGGCAGCGGCGCCCGACAGGATGGCGGACAGGAAAGAACGGCGTTGCATCAAAATCCCCAGAATATCCGATTACGAATCGTGTTGCCCCCTCAGGCGAACGGGACGCCTTATAACCAAATGGGTTGGCCGCTTACAAGACGATGACCTTCGTTCCAATTCTTACATTGTCGTAAAGTTCCATCACCTCTTCATTCAACATCCGGATGCAGCCGGAGGAAGCGGCGGTGCCGATGGAACTTGGCTCGTTGGTGCCGTGGATGCGGAACATGGTGTCCCGGCCGTTGGCGAAGAGATAAAGCGCCCGCGCGCCCAGGGGATTTTCCGGGCCGCCCGGCATGCCGTCGGCCCACTCCGCAAGCTCGGGCCTGCGGCGGATCATGCTGGCGGGAGGTGTCCAGGTCGGCCATTCCACCTTGCGGCCCACCTTGGCGATGCCAGCCCAATCGAAGCCGGCCTTGCCCACGGCGACGCCGTAGCGGATTGCCGATTCATGCCCGATCACATGATACAGGGCGCGTTCGCCGGTGTTGACGATTACCGTGCCGCGCCTTTCAGGCGTGCGGAACTCCACCACCTCTGCGCCGAGGTAGACCGGGCGCCGCTTCTTCTTGGTTGCAGCAAGCGCTGGCGAAGCGCCCGCAAGCGCCGCCAGTGATCCCAGAATGAAAGCCCGCCTGTCCATGATGGCGCGTTCTTAGCGCGCGAGTGTTGGCGGGATTGTGGCGGGTCAATCTACCGTGCCGGGGAGTTCACGTTCGCGGCGGTTGACGAAGTCCTGCAGGGCTTCGGCCACGGCCACATCCATGGCGGGCTTCTCGTAGGTGTTGAGCATGGCGCGGGCCTTCTCCCGGCCGCGCGTGTCGTGATCCTTGGCGCCTTCGCTGGACCACTGCTCGTAAGAGTTGAAGTCCATGATGGTGGGCATGAAGAATGCCTTCTCGAAATGTTCGAGCGTATGGGCCGTGCCGAGGAAATGCCCTTGCGGGCCCACTTCGCGCACCGCGGCCATGGCGTCCTTGAAGTCGTCGAACTTGAGGCCGCCTGCATACTTGTACCAGCCCGCCACCTGTTCGGCATCGGTCACGAACTTGGAATAGCCGCAGGAGAGGCCCGCCTCCAGCCAGCCCGCGGAGTGCCAGATATAGTTGGCACCGGAGAGCACCGCGGCATGCATCAGCATGTTGGATTCATAACCGGCCTGCGCATCGTTGAGCTTGGAGCCGACATGGAAGCCGCTGGTGCGCCACGGCAGCTTGTACTTGCGGGCGAGCTGGCCCATGGCAAACATCATCTGGGCCGCTTCCGGCGTTCCGCCCATGGGAGCGCCCGACTTCATGTCGACGGCCACCATGAACTGGCCGTAGATCACCGGCGAACCCTTGCGGATGAGCTGGGTGAAGGCAACGCCTGCCAGCGCCTCGGCATTGACCTGCGCCACCGCGCCCACGGACGATGCCGAGGTGGACGCGCCGCACAGCGCGAATGGCGCGCAGATCACGGGCTGGTTGTTCGAGGCATAGACGCGCATGGCATCCAGCATGGTCTGGTCCCAGACCAGCGGCGAGTTGCAGTTGGTGATCGAGACGACGACGGTGTTGTCCTTCACGAAGTCATCACCGAAGACGATACCCGCCATCTTCATCACGTCCTCGGCGCGTTCCTTTTCGGTGACGATGCCCATGAAAGGTTTGTCGCCATAGGTCAGCGCCGACTGGATGATGTGGAGGTGGCGCTTCGGCACCGCGATCTCCATCGGCTCGCAGCAAATCGAGGACATGGAGTGAAGCGACGGCGACATCTGCGCCAGCTTGTGGAAGTTGTTGAGGTCGGCAAGCGAGCCATAGCGGCGCACGTTGTCGAGGTCGCGCACGAAGGGCGCACCATACATGGGGATGAAGATCGAGTTCTTGCCGCCCACCTTCACGGTGCGCTCAGGGTTGCGGGCATGCAGCGTGAACTCGGATGGCACCGTGGAGATCAGCGACATGAGCAGATCCCGGTCGATGCGCACGCGCGTGCCCTGCACGTCGGCACCGGCCTTCTTCCACATGGCGGGCGCCTGGTCGTCGCGGAATTCGCAGCCCACCTCCTCGAGGATCTTCATGGATTCCTCGTGGATCAGTTCCACCGCTTCATCGGGCAGGATTTCGTAGGTGGGAATATTGCGCACCAGCGTGGGGAACGAGATCTGCGGCGCAGCCCGCATGGCCCGGCGTCCGTCGCGGCCTCCGCCACGGCGTGAGGTGGGAGCGGAGAGTGTGGCGGCATCGGTCATGGCGTGTATCCCTTGTGTGGGTCCCTTATGCAGCCGCAGCCAATCCCCACTCAATATCCATAAGTGGCATGCTTGCGGTGAGAAAAACTCAATCGATGTTGCGGAGCAACCAGTCGTGCAGGATCCTGGTCTCGGGCGAGGCCCGCTCCAGCGAGTGACAGCAAAGGTAGTAGGAATCAGGCGCGGGCATGCCGAACGGTCCCACCTGGACCAGTGATCCGTCCTTGATCAGCGGGGCAACGAGGCGTTCCCATCCCAGGACGATTCCCTGCCCGTCGCGGGCGGCCTGCACGGCGATGACAAAGCTGTTGAACCGGCGGATGTTGAGCCGCCCCGGTTTGGCGCCATTGGCGCGGAAGAAATCGGCCCAGGTCGTCCACGTCCAGTCCACGCCTTCGACGGAGAGGAGGGGCTGGGCAGCAAGTTCAGCCAATTCCGTGATCTTTCGGCCCGCGAGAAATGCGGGGCTGGCAAGAGCCACGATGCGGTCGTCAAACAGCTTGTGCGCCTCACCCTCGTCGGGAAAGGGGGCCGTGCCATAGCGCGCCCGCAGATCCACGCGCGTTGACCAACGGTCGTGGCCGCGGTCCGAGATCACATGATCGACCACGATGTCCTGGTGTTCCTTCCAGAAGCGGGCGAGGCGGGGCATGAGCCAGAACTGGGCGAAGGCGCTGGTGGTGCCGATGCTCACCGTCTTGACGCGGCGGGCTGGGTCCAGCCCCTGCAAGGTTTCGGAAATGTGCTGGAAACTTTCGCGCAGGCTGGCGAGCAGTGCCGCCCCTTCGGCGGTCAAATCGAGGGCCCGGTGCAGGCGGACGAAGAGGCGCACGCCCACTTCACTTTCCAGCTGCTTGATCTGCTTCGATATGGCGCCGGGAGTGACGTTCAGTTCCGACGCGGCTTCGGTGAAGCTCATGTGGCGGCCGGCCGCTTCAAATGCGGCCAGTCCGTTGAGGGACGGAAAATTATAGGGGCGCCGGACCATGTCGTGCGCCATAGCATGGACAGCTCGAGTGAGAAATACTCACACACCGCCTGCGTCAGTCCAGCGCACCACCGGGTGGGGCAACCCGGTTTTACACAGCACAGGGGGACCTCGCCTCCGAGTTGACGGCCCCGGCCCTTTCACCCACACTGGCAGCGGGGGCTTTCGCTGGGCCGTCGTTTCGGCAAACAGCGTGAGCGCAAAACACATCAACAATAAAATGCCGCTCCACCCCGGAGTGGCGGGGAGGCCAGAATGGCTGACAAACACGTGAGCGAGGACAAGAAAATCCTCCACGACATGGGCTATGCGCAGGAACTTGCGCGCAGCATGAACAAGTTTTCGAACTTCGCGATTTCCTTTTCCATCATCTGCATCCTGTCCGGCGGCATCAACTCGCTGGGCCAGGCCACGTCAGGTGCAGGCGGAGCCGCAATCGGCATCGGCTGGCCGGTGGGTGTCGTCATCTCGGGCGTCTTCGCGCTCGCACTGGCACAGATCTCCTCGGCCTACCCGACGGCAGGCGGCCTCTATCACTGGGGTTCGATCCTCGGCAACCGCTTCACCGGCTGGCTCTCGGCCTGGCTCAACCTGCTCGGCCTCGTGACCGTACTGGGCGCCATCAACGTCGGCACCTTCTATTTCTTCTTCGGCGCCTTCGGCTCGCTGTTCGGCGTGGAGGACACGCTTACACACCGCGTCGCCTTCGTTGCCATCATCACGATCCTGCAGGCGCTGGTGAACCACTATGGCATCAAGCTCACGGCCAAGCTCACGGACTTCTCGGGGTACCTGATCCTTGGAACGTCAGTGCTCCTGACCATCGTGCTTCTCGCCTCCGCCAACAGCTATGACTTCTCGCGGCTGTGGACATTCGGCAACTACACGGGCACCGAAGGTGCATCCGCGGTGTGGCCCGTCGCGGTGGGTGGCCTGATGGCTTTCCTGCTCGGCCTGCTGCTGCCGGTCTATACGATCACCGGCTATGACGCCTCGGCCCACACCGCCGAAGAGACCCACGACGCCGCCCGTTCCGTGCCCTCAGGCATGGTGTCGTCGGTGCTGTGGTCGGGTGTCTTCGGCTGGATCTTCCTCTCGGCCTTCATCCTGATGATCCCGAGCATGGACGATGCGGCCAAGCAGGGCTGGAACGTCTTCTTCTGGGGCATGGACCAACAGGTAAACCCCACGGTGAAGAACATTCTCTATGTCCTGATCTTCATCAGCCAATGGCTCTGCGGCCTTGCCACGGTCACCAGCGCGTCACGCATGCTCTATGCCTTCTCGCGTGACGGCGGCATCCCCGGTGCATCCGCCACTCTCGCCAAGGTGAGCACGTTGCACCGCACACCGGTCGCGGCGATCTGGACGGCATCGATCCTGTCGATCCTGTTCGTCTGGTTCACCTCCGCCATCACCATCGCCGGAACACCTGCCTACTCGATCGTGGTGTCGTGCACGGTGATCTTCCTGTTCCTGTCGTTTGCCGTCCCGATCGCCCTTGGCATCTTCGCCATCGGTGGACCGAAATGGCCGCAGATGGGGCCGTGGAACATGGGCATCGGTACCTACAAGGTGATAGCGGTGCTCTCGCTCCTCGCCATGGTGCTGCTTATCGTCATCGGCGTGCAGCCACCCAACGATTGGGC
>CALMLK010000004.1 GCA_937868035.1 uncultured Alphaproteobacteria bacterium | reverse complement strand
CTCTTCATCTCACCGTTCTCCATGCTGGGCGGTCCGGGGCCGGAGTTCTTTGAAGTCCAGCTCTATGCCTATGGCGCAGGGGGCGAAGGTTTGCGCTGGCGTTTCTTCTCACCCTGGGCCCCTGCCGCCGGGATGGTGGCCAATGTTTCGCTCGTGATCTCGTGGCTGGATCGCGGCCTGTGGTGGCGTACGGCAGGCGTCGCAGCAGCCGTCGCCGTTTGCCTGCTCTCACAATCGCGCCTGGCGCTTCTCGCTGTCATCATCGTGCCGCTGCTGGGCTGGCTTCTGGCCCGCCTCACCCAGCCCGCGCTGGCCATGCTGGCGGCGGCCATGGCAACGGTAGCCGGCATTACCGCGACATCGCTGATTGACCTCGCCGAACAGGCGCAGGCGCGTTTCTCCGCTGCTCGGGCCGCCTCCAGCCGCGTGCGCGCCGCGCTCGGGCGGATCGCGGTGCAGCGCTGGTCCGTGGAAGCGCCATGGTTCGGGCATGGTGCGGTGGAGCGCGGCTCTCATCTCGTGGAGTTCATGCCCATCGGTTCGCACCACACATGGTATGGCCTGCTCTTCGTCAAGGGCATGGTGGGCTTCGGTGCTCTGGCGGTGCCGATGCTGGCGAGCTTCCTGGAAATGCTGGTGAAGGCGCAAGCCTCGCGGACGGCGCGCGCGGGGCTCGCCATCATGCTGATCCTGTTCTTCTACACCTTCGGGGAAAACCTGGAGATTCTCGTCTACCAGTTCTGGCCGGGCCTCATCCTGCTGGGCCGGGCCTCATTCCAGCGCGTCAGCAGTCCCTTCCGTACGCTGCTCGCTGGTTAGAACAGACCTGGCAGCAGCGTGACGGCAAGGGCGGCAAGGCCCGTCTCGATCGTCTTCTTCGGCTCTTCCACCACCATCATGGGATGCGACGCCATGGCAGCGGCAAAGCTGCGCAACGCTGCACGACCCTGCCGCTCGCGCACGCCGCGGCGCGCGTAGTAACGCAGCTGGTATCCGCGCGCGCGATGACCGTGGCCCGCCACGAGGTCAGGCGCCATGTGTGACACCTTCTCGAACATGCGCTGCCAGTGCTCGTACATCTTGTCGGTATTGGCGGAAAGACCACCGGAAACGATACGATAGAGCGTCAGGTCGCCGGGAATGCCCTCAAAGCGACAGCTCGTGCCGCACGCCATGCGCATCCAGCACTCGATGTCCTCGCCGTAACGGAACGTCTCGTCGAAATAGCTCGTCTCGGCCACGCCGTCGCGCTCCACGGCAAAGGCAATGTCATCGAACACCGCGCGGCGGATGACGGGTGCTGAACCGTTGCCAACAGGATTGCGGCAGAAGATGTCTGCCGGGCCGAGGTCCCGCAGTGCCGGACGCATGGAAATCCCGATGGGCCTGTCGCTCTCGTCGATCATGGCGCTGCCGGAGAAGCTGATGCCAACGTCTGGCCGCGTGGCGAGATGGGCCACATGGCGTGCCAGTTTTTCCGGATGCCAGAGGTCATCGGAATCGAGGAGCGCAATCAAAGCGCCCCGGGCGACACGGATGCCGGCATTGCGCGCGCCTGCGAGGCCACGGTTCTTCTGGCTGTGAATGCGAATGCGCGGGTCATCAAAGGACCGGCAAATGGCAACGCTTCCGTCCGTGCCACCGTCATCGACGAGGATCAGCTCAAAGTCGGTGAAGGTCTGCTCCAGAACGGAGCGAATGGAGCGCGCGACGTAGCGTTCCACATTGTAGACGGGCATGATCACGGATACGGCAGGCATGTGTGTACTCCTCGGGTCGGATGTCAGGTCAGGGCTTTCCGCAAGAGGCGGAGGGCTTCCTGGGAAACGGTGGGCCAATGGCTGCGGAGCGCATCACGGATATGCTGCGCCGCTGACGCGCGATCACGTCTGGTGCGCCACGCGCGCTGGGCCAGATACAGCCGGTTGAGCGCCCGCGCCGCGGGAACTGCGGGACCCACCTCAAGCGGGGCCAATTGCACGGCACGGTGGACAAGCGCTTCGAAGCCCCGCGCCATGGCGCGCGTATCGGCGGAGAGTCCGCCGGCATTGGTGCGATAGTCCACCAGCACATCGGCAAGACCGGCGATGCGATACCCGCGGAGATGCATGGTGAGAAGCCACAGCTGGTCCTCGGCATGGTTGAGACCGACGGGAAACCCGCCACTGGCCAGAAAATCCGCGCGCCGAACCACCAGGTTCGAACACGTTGTCGTGGGATTGCCGGCGAGCAGGTCGCGCGTTGACAAGGGAGATGTGCGAAGGCGTGACAGGGCACCGGTCGGCACTCCCGCCGCATCCACAAAGCGCACGCCCGCATAACACACAGCAAGAGCAGGCTGTGCCGCCATGAAGGCAAGCGTGGCGGAGAGGAAGGTGGGGTGCCAACGGTCGTCTGCGTCCAGGAAGGCAACGATAGGCGCGGTTGCAAGTTCAGCCCCGCGGTTACGCGCCACTGAAACCCCGGCATTGCCTTGCCGGTGAAGCCGGATGCGGGTGTCCTCCCGTGCCACGGCAGCAACGCAGTCTGCGGATCGGTCACGCGAACCATCGTCAACGACAATGACTTCAAAGTCGCTGAATGTCTGTGCTTGCACCGAACGAAGCGTCTCCGTGATGAACGAAGCCGCGTTGTAGAGAGGGACCACAATGGAAACGGCGGGGCGGCTCATCGCGTGTGCTCCCGTGTACAAGCGCGCAAGGCGATGGCCGTTGCAGTGACGGCAGCAAGTCCGGCAACGGCGATTTGCGCCAGGATCGATGCTCGCAGGCCAAAGGGCAATCCCGCCGCGAGCGCGGCGATGGCAGCGGTGGCCTGCGCCATCGTCAGCTTGAATTCGAGACCCGCAAGCCCGCGCGCCCGGAGCAAAAGGGACGCAGATCGTGAGAGAAGGAGCGGCAACGCCAGCCAGCACAAGAGCATGAGCAGCGGAATCGCCTCGTTCCACTTTGCCCCGAAGACAAGTGGAACATAAAACGGCGCCAGCAGTGTCTGCGCCGCAATGACGGGAATGATCAGCAACGCCAGAAGTCCGGTGCCCTTGAGGAAACGCTGCTGCACACTTGCAAAGGCCTGGGGCCCGGAGTAATGCGGCAGCAAAGCCGTCGCCGCGGCGGAAACGAAGGCGCTGGTCATTCCAAGGCCAGCATTGAAGGCGAAGAAATATTGGCCGAGGATGGTGATGCCCAGCACCTGCCCGATGATAAGCTTGTCCGCATGGAGCCGGAACGCCGCCGTGAGTTCACTGGCCATGACGGCCAGGCCATAGCGGAGGAGGGGTCTTGCCGGCGCCGCCGCAGCCCCGGGCCGCCACTTCTCCATCCTGCGGTACATCACCACCCA
>CALMLK010000003.1 GCA_937868035.1 uncultured Alphaproteobacteria bacterium | reverse complement strand
GGACCAGAGCCTCGCGCGCCTGCGCGACGCGCTGGACATGCTCACACGTGAATTGTCGTCTGGCGTGGAACCGCAAGCCGACGACGGCGCGGACGTTCGCCTCGCCGGCTGAGACAACGTGAACCGGTCTAGCGGTTCAGCTGGTCGATCTTCTGCTGCATGGCGGCGAGCTGGTCTTTCAGAGACTGCAGCTCATCCTTGCTGGGCCCACTGCTGGCGGCCGGCTTTTCCGCCGGGCGCGACGGCGGCGTGAAGGGATTCTGGAAGCCCGTTCCCATCCCCGGCATCGCAGCACCGAAGGGCGTGAACATCTTGAGCGAGTCCTGGAACAGCTGCATGTTGCGCTTGGCCGCGTCTTCCATGGTCTTGAAGGCATCGCCGCCGAAGGTGTCCATCATCTGCTTGCGGACCTTGTCCTGTTCCTTCATCAGGTTGCCGAGCGAGAATTCCAGGTAGCCGGGCACCATGCCTTGCATGGAATCGCCGTAGAAGCGGATGAGTTGGCGCAGGAAGTTGATGGGGAGCAGATTGTTGTCGCCCTTGTTCTCTTCCTCGAAGATGATCTGGGTGAGCACGGTGCGGGTGATGTCCTCGCCGGACTTGGCATCATAGACGATGAAGTCCGAACCGTCCTTCACCATCCGCGCCAGGTCTTCCAGGGTCACGTAGGTCGACGTTGCCGTGTTGTAGAGACGGCGGTTGGCGTATTTCTTGATGACGGTGGCGTTGCGGGGCTGTTCGGGCTTTGACTGGTTGGCGGAGGTCGGGTTTTCGTCGGTCACGGGGGCTCGTCTCCAGAACGCAATTTCCCGGCCCGGAAGGGCCGTGCACTGCGAAAAATCTGCTCTTTGCACCGCACATTTGCAAGTGCAAAAAACTTCGGCTTACGTATACAAGTCCTATGTCGCATTGCGGCAATTCCCTTGCCGTGGTCATGTGCCTAACCGGTCTATCCCCAGGAGTTTTCCATGTCCGACGTCGTCATCGTCTCCGCCGCCCGCACCCCCATCGGTTCCTTCAACGGGGCGCTTGCCTCGCTCACCGGCGCACAATTGGGGACCATCGCCCTCAAGTCTGCCATGGAACGCGCCGGCATTGCCCCTGACGAGGTGAACGAGGTGATCCTGGGTCAGGTCCTCACCGCCGCGCAGGGCCAGAACCCCGCCCGCCAGGCCGCCATCCACGCCGGTATTCCCAACAGCGCCACCGCCTGGGGCCTGAACCAGGTGTGCGGCTCGGGCCTCCGGGCCGTGGCACTGGCTGCCCAGCAGATCGCCGATGGCTCCGCCAAAATCGTCGCGGCAGGTGGTCAGGAAAGCATGTCGAGGTCCGCTCACGCCGCGCATCTCCGCGATGGCGTGAAGATGGGCGACTGGAACCTCATCGACACCATGATCAGGGACGGCCTGTGGGATGCCTTCAACGGCTACCACATGGGAACAACCGCCGAGAACGTGGCGCGGCAATGGCAGATCACCCGCGAGGACCAGGACGCCTTCGCCGTCGCCTCGCAGAACAAGGCGGAAGCGGCGCAGGCCGCAGGCAAGTTCAAGGACGAGATCACGCCTGTCACCATCTCAGGCCGCAAGGGCGACGTGGTGGTGGACGCCGATGAATACATCAAGAAGGGCGTGACGCTGGAGTCGGTGACGAAGCTCCGTCCCGCCTTCGCCAAGGATGGCACGGTGACGGCTGCCAATGCCTCCGGCATCAATGATGGTGCGGCGGTGCTCATGCTCATGTCGGCGGCGGAGGCGGCCAAGCGTGGCCTGACACCGCTCGCCCGCATCGCCTCGTCCGCCACCGCGGGCGTTGATCCGGCCGTCATGGGTTCGGGTCCCATCCCCGCCTCGAAGCTCGCCCTGCAGAAGGCAGGCTGGAAGGCAGCCGATCTCGATCTCGTCGAAGCCAACGAAGCCTTCGCCGCCCAGGCCTGCGCCGTGAACAAGGACATGGGCTGGGACACCGCCAAGGTGAACGTCAACGGCGGCGCCATTGCGCTCGGTCATCCGATCGGGGCCTCTGGCGCGCGTGTCCTCATCACCCTGCTGCACGAGATGAAGCGCCGCAACGCCAAGAAGGGCCTGACGACGCTCTGCATCGGCGGCGGCATGGGCATCGCCATGTGCGTCGAGCGCTGAGACACGCGAAGGCCTGAAACCGGCCGGGGCGCGAGAACTGCGCCCCGCGCCACCCGCACCCGGACTTGCGATGGCAGCACAGCTGTCTACAATGCAGCCGGGAGACATCATACATGAACGACCGCGATCTCGTCGCCATTCGCCAGGCCGGGTTGATCGATCAAAAACAGCACGACGCCATCGCGGCGTTTCTGTTGCAGCAGCATGCGGCGGCCCCGGCACCGCGCTTCGATCTCACCCATCTCCTCTGGTATGCCGGTGCTTTGATCGTCATCGCGGCGATGGGCATCTTCACCAATGAGGCCTTCAACCGCATGGGCGGCCTCGCCCTCATGCTCTGCGGCGCCGCCTACGCCTTCGCCTTCGCCATCGCCGGGCATGTCCTGTGGAACAGGCCGGGGCTGCGCACGCCCGGCGGCTTGCTGATCGCCGTCGCCGTGGCCATGGTGCCGCTCATCGTCTACGGCCTGCAGGACTGGTTGCAGCTGTGGGACTACGCCCAGGGCAATCCCGGCGACTACAACGACTTCTATCCCTACGTGAACGGCAGCTGGCTCTACATGGAACTGGCGACGGTGCTCGTGGGCATCGTGGCCGTGGCCCGTTACCGCTTTCCCTTCATCCTGATGATGGCTGCCGTGGCTTTGTGGTTCATGTCCATGGACCTCGCCCTGTGGTTCACCCGTTCACCGCTTGCCTATGGCGAGTTCGACACGCGCCGCGCGGTCTCGATGTGGTTCGGCCTCGCCCTCATGCTGGCCGCCTGGATCGCCGACCTGCGCCGCAAGGACGGCCCCGGCATGACCTTCTGGATTCACATCGCCGCCGCTGCGGCCTTCTGGGGCGGACTGAGTCTTCATGACGGCGGCACGCAGCTCGACAAATTCCTATACTGCCTCGTCAACGTTGCACTCCTCGCCTACAGCCTGTTCATCGACCGTCGCATCTACGCTGTGTTTGGCGCGCTCGGCGTCGCCGGTTATCTGGGCTACCTCGCCTCTGATGTGTTCCAGGACACGATCGTCTTTTCCTTTGCCCTCTCGGCCATCGGCATGGCGGTGATTGCGGTGGGGCTTTTCACCCACAAGAATCGCCCGCGCCTGAAAGCCTGGTTCGACAGCGCCCTCCCCTCCGGCCTACGGAGCCTGAGGCCGCGTCCCGTGCCCTAAGTGGGATTGTCTGCCACCCGTTCCATGGCTAGTCTTTCGCCACAACAGGAGGAACGACATGGCACGAGTGGCACTTGTTACAGGCGGATCACGCGGCATCGGGGCCGCCATCTCCAAGGCGTTGAAGGCGGCGGGCTGCAAGGTCGCGGCAAGCTATGCCGGCAATGACGAAGCCGCCCAGGCTTTCAAGGCCCAGACGGGCATTCCCGTCTTCAAGTGGGACGTCTCCAGCGCCGAGGCCTGCGCCGCAGGCATCAGGCAGGTGGAAGCAGAGCTTGGCCCCATCGACATCCTCGTCAACAACGCCGGCATCACCAAGGACGCCATGTTCCACAAGATGACGCTGGAGCAGTGGCAGGCGGTGATCAATACCAACCTCAATTCCCTTTTCAACATGACGCACCCTGTGTGGAGCGGCATGCGCGACCGGGGCTTTGGCCGCATCATCTGCATCTCCTCCATCAACGGCCAGAAGGGCCAGATGGGGCAGACGAACTATTCCGCCGCCAAGGCCGGCGAAATCGGCTTCGTCAAGGCGCTGGCCCAGGAAGGGGCCGCCAAGAACATCACCGTCAACGCCATCTGCCCCGGCTACATCGGCACCGACATGGTGAAGGCCGTGCCGGAGAAGGTGATGAACGAGCGCATCCTGCCCTTCATTCCCGTGGGCCGCGTCGGCGAACCGGAGGAGATCGGCCGCGCCGTCGCCTTCCTTGCCGCCGATGATGCTGGCTTCATCACGGGCGCCACGCTGTCGGTGAACGGTGGACAATACATGACGTGAGGCGCTAAAGCGCGCCCATGAAACTCGTTGCCAACGCGCTCGCCTGCGAACGGAACGGGCGCGTTGTCTTTTCCGGCCTGTCCTTCGCGCTGGCTGCGGGACAATATGCCGAACTGCGCGGCCCCAACGGCTCCGGCAAGTCATCGCTGCTGCGCCTCCTCGCGGGGCTGGTGCCGGCTGCTGCGGGAACGGTTGCCGCCGAACCCGCAGACGGGAAGGCCCTGCCGCAGCACTGCCATTACATCGGCCACCACGATGCCCTGAAGAATGCCATGACGGTGCGCGAGAACATCGCCTTCTGGGCCTGCATGCTGGGCGGTACCCAGGATGGCGACAGCCTTGCGGCTTTCAAGATGCAGCGCCTCGCGGATGATCCGGTGCAACTCCTCTCGGCAGGCCAGCGCCGCCGCCTCTCACTCTCCCGCCTCCTTGCCGCTCCCCGTCCCATCTGGCTTCTCGACGAACCGATGACGGCACTCGATGTGGAGTCTCAGAAGACACTCGCAGGCATTGTTGACCGGCATCTGGCGGAAGGCGGCATCGCCCTTGCGGCGATCCACGGCGAGGGATTGCGCAAGCCGGATCACGTCATCACCCTGAAGGGCGCCGCATGACGGGCTTTTTCACCCTGCTCCGCCGCGACCTCCTGCTCATGTTCCGGCAGGGCGGCAGCCTCGGCGCGGCGTTGTCCTTCATGCTGGCCTTCGTGGTGATGATCCCGCTGGCGATCGGCCCGGACCAGGTGGCGCTCGGGCGGTTGGCGGCCGGCCTCATGTGGCTGGCCCTGCTGCTCGCCGTGCTGCTGACGACCG
>CALMLK010000002.1 GCA_937868035.1 uncultured Alphaproteobacteria bacterium | reverse complement strand
GACTCGGCTGCTGAGCCTCGATCCCTGCGCTCCGGCTCTGAGGTTCCAGAAGGCAACCTTGGTGACCTCAGCGGTGCGCCGCAATCCGCACAGTGTTGCCAGCCGCCTCAAGACCACCTCCTACATCGACAACATCGCCGCTGCCCGAGAGGCCTCCGCGCGCGGCGCCGATGACGCCCTGATGCTGAATATCGATGGCAATGCCGCCTGCTCCACCATCGCCAACCTCTTCGTTCTGAAAGACGGCCGCCTGATCACCCCGGCCCGCGATCAGGCCATCTTGACCGGTGTCATGCGCCAGGTCCTCATTGCCGCCGCCGCCCACATCGGCATCGTCACCGAGGAACGTGCCGTGAAGCCAGCCGAGCTTCTCGCCGCCGATGCCGTTTTCCTCACCAACAGCTTGCGCTTCATCCGCCCGGTCACCGCCCTCGACCAGCAGCCCCTCTCCGCATTTGACCTTTCAAACCTCATGGCGGCCCTGTCCGATGCCGCCCGGTTGCAATGCGGCCGTGACCCTCGCGCATCGGACGAGCAAGTGGCATCGCTTGCGAAGTGAAAGATGCGCCAGATTTTGAGTGTCAGAGAAGTCGACGGTCAATTGACCCTCGATTGCTCTGAGGTTGATTTGGAGACGGCCTGGGGTTAAGCCACGCCGCACAGCAACAGGAGCGAGCCCCATGAAATTCTTTGTCGACACCGCCGAAGTGAAGGACATCAGGGAGCTGGCCGATCTGGGCCTGCTCGACGGCGTCACCACCAACCCGTCGCTCATCGCCAAGGCCGGCCGCGATTTCAAGGAAGTCATCGCCGAGATCTGTGCGATGGTCGAAGGCCCGGTCTCGGCCGAGGTCGTATCGCTCGACTACGCCGGCATGATCCGCGAAGCGGCGGATCTCAAGAAGATCGCTAGCAACGTCACTATCAAGGTGCCCCTCACGCTCGACGGCCTCAAGGCCTGCAAGACGCTGTCATCCGAAGGCACCATTGTCAATGTCACCCTGTGCTTCTCGGCCAATCAGGCGCTGTTGGCGGCCAAGGCTGGGGCCACGTTCATCTCGCCCTTCCTCGGCCGCCTCGACGACATTCACATGGATGGAACCGAACTGATCTCCGAGATCCGCCAGATCTATGACAATTACGCCTTCGACACCGAGATCCTCGCGGCTTCGATTCGCACCCCCCTGCATGTGAAGCAGGTGGCCCTGATCGGCGCTGACGTCGCCACCTGCCCGCCCGCCGTCATCAAGAGCCTGGTCAAGCATCCGTTGACCGACAAGGGCATCGAGCAGTTCATGGCCGACTGGAAGAAGACCGGCCAAACGCTGTGATCCTCGAACACGCCATCCTGAATGTGAGGCCGGGTGAAAGCCCGGCCTTTCTTTTGGCGCTTGAAAAAGCCCTGCCGCTGATCAGCGCCACGCCGGGCTTCATCCGCCTCGAGGTCAAGCCCTGCCTCGAGATCCCTGAACGCTACCTGCTGCTGGTCGAATGGCAGACACTCGAAGCCCACACCCACGGCTTCCGCGGCTCCGACCGCTACCAGCAATGGCGCGCACTCTTGCACCATTTCTACGACCCGTTCCCTGTGGTCGAGCACTATGGCGATACCATCGTCTCCGGTTAGGCCGCTGTTGCCGCGCGGGAGATGACCCGGCTTCCTTCTTCCGCCTCGCGCGATGGGGACATTTCATCAACCATTCCGCTCTACTTTCCCTCTCATGTCCGGTTTCGCCCTCACCTTCGCGCCCGATGCCGCCGCCGCAGCCCAAGCCTGGCTGACGGCGCTGAAATCCGAGCGCCGCGTGTCGGCCCTGACGCTTGAGGCTTACGCCCGCGATCTCGGCCAGTTTGCCGCCTTCTTGGCCGATCACTTGGGCGAACCCGCCGCCATCTCCGACCTTCAATCTCTCACCGCGTCTGATTTCCGCGCCTTCCTCGCCCGCCGCCGCAGCAACGGCGCCGAAAGCCGCACGCTCGCCCGCCAACTCTCCAGCCTGCGCTCCTTCTATCGCTATGCCGAGCGCAATCACCTGTTCCGCAACGCCGCCTTGTCGGCCATCCGCTCGCCCAAGCTGCCGCATGCGGTGCCCAAGCCTCTGTCGATCGCCGCCGCCGAGGCCGTCACCCGCGCCGATCAACTGGCCACGGACGCCACGCCGAAATGGGTGATGGCACGCGATTGCGCCGTGATGACCCTTCTCTATGCCTGCGGCCTCCGCATCTCGGAGGCCCTGTCGCTGACCCCCGCTCAGGCCGAAGGGACCATTCTCACCGTGACCGGCAAGGGCAACAAGACCCGTATCGTGCCGCTTCTTCCCGCAGCACAGGCAGCCATTGCCCAATACCGCCAGCTCTGCCCCTTTGCGATTGCGCCCCATCAGCCGATGTTCCGTGGAATCAAGGGCGGCCCCCTCAATGCCCGCAACATCCAGCTTTTGGTCGAACGCCTGCGCAGCGCGCTGGGCCTGCCCGAGACTGCGACGCCTCACGCGCTCCGCCATTCCTTTGCCACGCATCTGTTGGGAAATGGCGCCGATCTCCGTGTCATCCAGGAACTCCTCGGTCATGCCAGCCTGTCGACGACGCAGGTCTATACTGAAGTGAACCGGGCACATCTGCTGGAACAATATCGCAAGGCCCACCCCCGCGCATGACACGCCTTTTCGCCATTCTGTTCTGCATGTTCGTTGGCCTCGGCCCCGTCCGCGCCGAGACTGCACCCGCCTGTACCGGAATCGACCTGCTGGCAAAGCTCAAGACCGAACGCCCCGCCGACTACGCCGACGTGATGGCCAGCGCGAATGCCGTTCCCAATCATGAAGCGCTGTTCTGGAAGATCGAGCGCGAGGGGCTCCCCGACTCCCATCTCCTCGGCACCGCCCATGTCACAGACAGCCGCGTCACCACGCTCCGCCCTGACGTCGAAATGGCCCTTCTCACGTCTGATGACGTGGCCTTCGAACTGGAGGAGATCGCCAGCCGCGAGCAGATGGCCCTCTCCTCACTGCGCCTCGCGCGATACATGGTCCTCCCCGGCGGGCAATCGCTGTGGGACCTTGTTCCGGATGATCAGGAAACCCTGATCCGTGACAATCCCAACCTCGCGCCCGGCACTGCGGGCAGCTTCTTCGGCTATCAGCCCTGGGTGGTCGCCACCGCCCTCAGCCTGCCGCTGTGCGAAACACTTCGCGTCAAGGATGGCGCCATGCCGCTCGACATGAAGCTGGCCTTTCTGGCGCAGGAAAAGGGCATCCCCATCCACGGCCTCGAAACGCTGGAAGAACAGTTCACCGTCCTTTCCGGCATGCCGCTCGATCAGCAGGTCGATTATCTGATGGCCGTCGCACGAGGCGCGGCTCTTGTCCCCGACCAGTTTGAAACGCTCGTTAGTCTCTATCAGCAGCGCCGTGTCACCGCCTTGATGCCGCTCATGCTGAAGATCCAGCCGATGCGGGACAATGAAAAGAAGATCCTCGAATATGTCGAGCGCGACCTGATCGTGAAGCGCAATCACAGGATGGCCGAGCGCGCCTTGCCGCTGTTGCAGAAGGGCAATCTCTTCATTGCAGTGGGCGCATTGCACCTATCGGGCAAGGAAGGCCTGGTGGAACTCCTGCGCGCGGCGGGCTACAAGGTGACGGCCATTCACTGAAAGCTTGTTTCCGTGCCCGTCATCGATCTCGTCACGCCTGATTCAACCCTGCCCCAGCGCGCCTCCGTCTGCATCATCGGCGGTGGCGTCGCCGGCATCTCGACAGCCCTCGAACTCGCCGAGCGCGGGCTCGATGTCGTGGTGCTCGAAAAGGGCCAGATCGCCGCCGAGCAGTCGAGCCGCAATTGGGGCTGGTGCCGGCAAATGGGACGCGACCCGCGTGAAATCCCGCTGGTCCGCGTTGCCCTCGACGCGTGGGATGGCATGAACGCCCGCATCGGCGGCGAAACCGGTTTTACCCGTTGCGGTATCCTCTATCTGTGCGAGACCGCGCAGGAACTCGCCACCCGCACGAAGTGGTTCGAGGAAAATGCCAAACCCTTTGGCCTGTCCACACGCATGATCGGCGCCGCCGAGGCCAATGCCCTGCAGCCCGGCAGCACGAAACCGTGGAAGGGCGCACTCTACACGCCCGACGATGCCCGCGCCGAACCCTTCATCGCCGTTCCGGCCATGGCCCGCGGCGTGCAGAAGAAAGGCGGCAGGATTTTCACCAACTGCGCCGTGCGTGGCCTCGAAACCTCCGGCGGCCACATCTCGGCCGTCATCACTGAAAGGGGCACCATCGCCTGTGATACCGTCGTGCTGGCCGGCGGTGCCTGGTCGCGGCGCTTCCTGCACAATCTGGGCATTCCGCTGCCACAGCTCACCGTCGTCAATTCGGTGATGCGCACCGCCCCTCTCGACATCGGCCTCACCCGCACCTGTTCGGGCGGTCACTTCACCTTCCGCAAACGCATGGACGGGGGCTTCACCGTTTCCCACAATCATTTCTCGGTGGCGGATATCGTTCCGGACTCCTTCCGTCTCTTCCGCGAATTCCTGCCGGCCCTCTTGCTCGACTGGAAAGGCCTGCGCCTGCGGCTGGGCAAGCGTTTTCTGGATGAGGCGCGGTTGAAGCGCACATGGGCGCTGGACGAGGTCTCGCCTTTCGAGCAGGTCCGCATCCTCGATCCCGAACCGGTGCAGGACATCCTCGACGGCGCAGCAAAATCGCTCACCGACTATTACCCTGCCTTCAAGCCGATGCAAATCGCCGAGCGCTGGGCGGGTTGCATTGATGCCATGCCCGATGCCGTGCCGGTGATCGCCAGGCTCGATCAACTCTCCGGGCTCCACCTGTGCACCGGCTTCTCCGGTCACGGTTTCGGCCTCGGGCCAGGTGCGGGCAAGTTGATGGCGGAGATCGT
>CALMLK010000001.1 GCA_937868035.1 uncultured Alphaproteobacteria bacterium | reverse complement strand
CCAGCATGACGAGAGCAACGCATCCGAGCGCATCTTCTTGCGCGGCAGGCGGGCGTAGAGGAAGCCTTCGCGCACGCCATAGACAGAGCAGACGACAGAACGCGCCTGTGAGTGGTGCAAAAGCCGTTCCAGCACCATGGCGCCATAGGGCAGCGTTTCCGAGCGCGACTTGGAAACGTCCTTCACGTCCTTCAGCGCCGTGGCGGAAAGACCTGCCACAAGTTCCGAAATCGCCGAGGCCTGCGAGCGGGTCATGGTGTATTGATGCAGCACATGCAGCGGATAGTGGGCATGGGCCATGTGCATGCGGGCGAGGTTTCGCCAGGCGCCACCCACGGCATAGAAGCTGCGGCCCTTCAGCTTGTCGAGGATGGTGGTCTTGCCAAGATAATCGTCGACGATGCCCCGGGCACGGTCCATGTCGTTCCCGGACATGTCCATGAGGCGCAAGGGTCCGAGCGGCAGTGTTACGCCATCGTTGAGGCGGCCGTCCTTGATGTCGATGAGTTCCAGCGATCCTCCCCCCAGGTCGCCCGCGATTCCGTCCGCATCAGGAATGCCGGCGATGACGCCGAGGGCGGCGAAGCGCGCCTCCTCCTTGCCCGAAAGGACAAGGATCCCGGCGCCCAGGGCCTTTTCGGCCTTATCAACGAATTCCTCGCCGTTGCTGGCTTCGCGCGCGGCGGCGGTGGCGACGGCGAAGACCTCCTTGCAGCCGATCTGCTTGGCCAGCGCCCTGAAGCGCCGGAGGGCCGAGAGGGCGCGCACGATGGCCGCCTCGTTCAGTTTGCCGGTGATGGCAACGCCCTTGCCGAGACCGCAGAGTATCTTCTCGTTGAACACCGGCGTGGGCGAACGGCGCAGTCCGTCATAGACAACGAGACGCACCGAGTTCGAGCCGATGTCCACCACCGCCACGGGGCGGTAGGTCGGTGGTTCCGTCCGAAATCCGGTGTGCCAGGTCACTTGTGCTTCGCCGCTTTCTTCTTGCGTGGAATGGGTGCCGGGACACTTGCGGCAAGCGAGCGCCCGCGTCCAGAGAGCGATGGATTGTTCATGAAATAATTGTGGGCATTGAAGGCTTCCTCAGGCGTCGGTGGCGAGAGGCGGCGCGAGGTTCCATCCGGCTGAAGGTCCCAGCTCTGCTCGTTGTCGTGCATATTGGCCACCATGATCTGGTCGAGGATCTGGTCGTGCACGGTGGGGTTCTCGATAGGGATGAGGGTTTCCACGCGGCGGTGGAGGTTGCGCGGCATCCAGTCGGCGCTGCCGATGTAGACCTTGGCCTTTTCATGCGGCAGGGCCTGACCCGCGCCGAAGCAGACGATGCGGGAATGTTCGAGGAAGCGGCCGATGATGCTCTTCACGCGAATATTGTCGGAGAGTCCGGGAACGCCCGGGCGAAGGCAGGAGATGCCGCGCACCACGAGGTCGATCTGCACGCCGGCCTGGCTGGCGCGGTAAAGTGCGTCGATGATGCCGGGATCGACCAGCGAATTCATCTTGGCCCAGATCTGCGCAGGGCGGCCAGCCTTGGCATGCGCGATCTCTTCGTCGATGTGCTGCAGCAGGCGCGGCTTCAGGTTGATGGGCGACAGCGAGATGCGTTCCAGGTCTTCCGGCTGGGCGTAACCGGAGATGAAATTGAACAGCCGTGCCGCATCCCGCGCCAGCGCCGGGTCGCAGGTGAAGAAGGACAGGTCGGTGTAAATCTTGGCGGTGATGGGATGATAGTTGCCCGTGCCGAAATGCACGTAGGTGCGCATGCCCCCCTGCTCACGGCGCACCACCATGGAGACCTTGGCGTGGGTTTTCAATTCGATGAAGCCGAAGACAACCTGCACGCCGGCGCGCTCAAGGTCGCGGGCCCATTGGATGTTGGCTTCTTCATCGAAACGGGCCTTGAGTTCGACGAGCGCCATCACTGTCTTGCCGGCCTCCGCCGCCTTGGCGAGTGCGGCAACAACGGGCGAGTTCCGCGAAGTGCGGTAAAGCGTCTGCTTGATCGCCACCACATCCGGGTCAGCGGCGGCCTGGCGGATGAACTGCACCACCACGTCGAAGGACTCATAAGGGTGATGGACGACGAAGTCCTTCTGGCGAATGGCCGCGAAGATGTCGCCGCCATGGTCGCGCACGCGCTCGGGAAAACGGGCCACATAGGGCTTGAACTTGAGGTCGGGCCGTTCATCCAGAATGAGCTGCGACGTATCACTGTAGCCCACAAGCCCGTCGCTCAGCACTACGGCATCGTCGGGCACTTCCAGTTCGGCGGCGATGAAGGCGGTGAGGTTGCGCGGGCTTGTGCTGTCCACCTCCATGCGGATCACCGAGCCACGGCGGCGGCGCTTCAGCGCGGTTTCGAACACGCGCACCAGGTCTTCCGCCTCTTCCTCGATTTCGATGTCGCTGTCGCGGATGATGCGGAACAGGCCCCGGCCTATGACTTCGTAACCGGGAAAGAGCCTTGGCAGGAACAGGCCGAGCATGGTCTCGATCGAGATGAAGCGCACGGCCTCGCCCGGCAGGCGGATGAAGCGTTCCAACTGCGGCGGAATGGGCAGGAGTGCGCGCATGATGTTGCTGTCGCTCTTGCGCCGCAGCTCCACGGCGATGACGAAGCCGCGGTTCAGGATGAACGGAAACGGGTGGGCGGGATCGATTGCGATGGGCGTCACCACGGGCAGGATCTGCTCCAGGAAGCGCTGGTTGAGGAATTCCATGTCGGTGGCGGCGATTTCGCCCTCGTCGACGATAGCTATGCCATTCTCCCGCAATTCCTGGCGCAGGTGCCGCCAGCGCAGGTCCTGCTCGAACATCAGGGCCTGGGCCTGTTCGCGAATGAGCACCAGTTGCTCTTGCGGGGTCAGGCCGTCCTGGCTGATTTCCAGCACCTGTTCGCGCACCTGGCCCACAAGGCCCGCCACACGCACCATGAAGAATTCATCGAGGTTGTTGCCGGAGATGGAGAGAAAGCGCAGCCGTTCCAGCAAGGGATGGTTGGGGTTGCGCGCTTCTTCCAGCACCCGCGAATTGAAGCCGAGCCACGACAGTTCGCGATTGAAGAAGCGCTTGGGATCGTCGAGCGTGACGACTTCAACGGGAGCGGGCGCGAGGTGCGGTGCATTCATGGCGGTGGCCCTTGGACGGGTTTCTTCGTGGGCGCGATTATTGCAGATATGTGACGGTTGCGTGAAGCCTATGACTCGTCGTGGTGAAAGAGGCCCGGTGCGGCATATTCGGCCAATACGCGGGCAACGAAGGGCCGGGTGATTTCGGCCTTTTCCGAGAGCGCGCGGGTGTCGATCTGGCCGACAATGTCGCGCAGGGCTTCCATGGAGCGGGGCATCCGCAGCAGGATGAAGCCCACGATGGCCTCCGAGACGGCAATCTGGCGATCGGCGAAATGTTTCACCAGAACGCCGCGCAACAGGGCGTCGTCCGGTGGCAGGATGGCAGCTTCCGGCAGGGCGCGGAGACGCGAGACGAGGTCTGGCAGACGGAGCGGCCAAGCCGCCACGGGTTTCACAGCCGTCAGCAGCAGGAAGCCACCCTGCTGCCGCGCCAGGTTCAGCGCATGGAACAGGGCCCGCTCGTCCATTCCTTGCAGGCCCGCATCCTCGACCACGAGGCTGCCCTGCGCCATGTGGTCGGCGACGTTCTCGGGCGTGAGTGCTGTCGCCGCGCAGAGGCTCGCGCCGGTCCGCTTCTGCCACACTGAGGCGAGGTGACTCTTGCCGCTGCCGGGCGGACCCACGATCACCGCGCCGTGGGTGGGCCAGTTGGGCCATTGGTCCACCAATGCAAAGGCGGCGGCATTGGCGGGCGAGACGAGGAAATCCTCCCGGCCCAGGGCGGGACTGTGGGCAAGGTCGAGCGTCAGCTGCTGGACTGCCATGGCGGTCATCAGGCCTTGCGCTTGGCCAATGGCCGCGCGGGCCGGGCCGCAGCCTTTTCCACGGCAACCGGCACGGGTGTTGGCGCCGGACTGCCGGTGTAGAGGCGCGAGGCCAAATATCGCGACAGGCCGTAACGTACCAGCACACCGGCGCCGGCCGCCATGGGCACCGCCAGCAGCAGGCCGACAAAGCCGAAGACATAGCTGAAGGCGAAGAGCGCGAACATCAGCCAGACCGGATGCAACCCGATTGATCCGCCCACCAGCTTGGGCGAAAGGAAATTGCCCTCGATGAATTGGCCCGCCGCGAAAATCGCAATGATGATGAGCACGCTGCTCCAGTCCGGCCAGAACTGCACCAGCCCCACGCCGATGGCCATCACGCCGCCCGTCAAGGCGCCGATATACGGAATGAAGCTGAGAAGCCCTGCCCCCAGACCGATGGCAAGGCCAAACTTGAGTCCCGCGAGGGTCAGTCCCACGGAGTAGAATACGCCCAGCAGCAGGCAGACCGTGCCCTGCCCGCGGATGAATCCTGCCAGCGCCGTATCAATGTCGCGGGCGATGGCGCGCAC